>NZ_JBHYXD010000050.1:0-63408 GCF_042751995.1 Streptomyces sp. NPDC059371
CGACAGCGACACACCCGCGCTCTCCTCCTGTGTGAGTCCCGGCCCCCCCGCGCGCGACACACGGGCCGCCCCCGCGGCGGGGGCGGGGGGGGGGGGCGCGCGGGCCCCCGGCGCCCGGGTCCCCGTTGCTGGCCGAGGCGATACGTCAGGTGGAGGCCTACTTCGCGGGCGAGCGGCAGGCTTTCGACCTGCCGCTCGACTGGTCGCTGATCTCGGGGTTCAACCGCCAGGTGCTGCGCGAGCTGAACTCCGGCGTCCCGTTCGGATCCGTCGTGGCCTACGGCGACCTGGCCGGGCGGGTCGGCGCGCCCGGGGCGGCCCAGGCCGTGGGGGTGGCCATGGGCTCGAACCCGCTGCCGGTCGTGGTCCCCTGCCACCGGGTGGTCGAGAGCGACGGCGGCATCGGCGGTTTCGGGGGCGGTCTGGAGACCAAGCGAAAGCTGCTGGCCCTCGAAGGCGTCCTCCCGGAGCCGCTGTTCTGAGGCCGTGACGGGAGCCGGCGGCCGTGCGTGCGGTGGCGTGACCGGTCCGGCGATCGTCAAAGACTGATGTGGTACGCCTTGCGCAGCGTCTCGTGGACGGTCCACGTGGTGCGGTCGCCCTCGCGCAGGAACGCCGCGTCGCCGGGGCCCACCTCGATGACGTCACCGCCCTCCACCTCGATGGTGGCGCGCCCGCTGACGACGACGAAGAGTTCGTCGGCCTCGGTGTCGGTCACTACTCCGGGCGTGATCTGCCAGATGCCCCGCACCTGCTTGCCGTCGGCGGACTCCCACAGCACCTTGCCCGTCACGACGGGGTCCCCGGAGACGATCTGGGCCGGGTCCAGCGGCTCGGGATCGAGCTCGGCGTCGGGAATGTGGACGGCGAACGACGGCGTGGCCTGGGGGTACATGGTCATGAGCGGACACCCTAAGGGCTCGTCCTCCACCCGGGGCACCGAGGGTCCCCACGCCGGCCATGCCGAAGCCACGTCGGGAATGTCCCACCGCGCACGATGCCCGGACCGCGCTGCCGACAGCAGACTCCGCCGTACGAACAGCTCCCGGCATCTGACAGGAGCTCCCACGCGCACGGAGTGCCCCTTCTCGTACCGAGTTGTCCCTCCCGCCCCAGAGCTGGTGGCGTATGCCGCAGGTGGCGAGGGTTTGGCCGGGCGCGCCGCTCGCCAGAGATCCAGGGAGGGGAACGTCGACCGACGACAGGAGGCAGGCGCGTGATCGTGACGTCCGAAGAGGTGCGGGAGGCGCTCGACGCCCACCGGCCGGTGGTGGCCCTGGAGTCCACGATCATCGCCCACGGGCTGCCGCGCCCACGCAATCTGCAGGTCGCCCTCGAACTGGAGGAGGTCGTCCGCGAGGAGGGCGCCGTCCCCGCGACGATCGCCGTGCTCGACGGCCGGCCGCACGTCGGCCTGGACAAGGGGCAGCTCGAACGGGTCGCGAACGAGGACGGCATCCGCAAGCTGGGTCACCGTGATCTGCCGCTCGCGGTGGCTTCGGGGGCCAGCGGGGCGACGACGGTGTCCGCGACCGCGCTGCTGGCGGCCCGCGCGGGGGTGCGGGTGTTCGCGACGGGAGGGCTCGGCGGTGTGCACCGGGAGTGGACGGTGACCCAGGACGAGTCCGCCGACCTGGGCCTGTTGGCACGCACCCGGATCACGGTGGTGTGCGCCGGCGTCAAGTCGATCCTGGACGTGCCCGCGACACTGCAGCGCCTGGAGACGCTGGGCGTGGCGGTGGCCGGGTACGGCACGGACCGCTTCCCCGGCTTCTACCTGTCCGACTCGGGGCACCCCGTGGACTGGACCCTCGACTCCCCAGAGCAGGTCGCGGAGGTGATGCGGGCCCAGGACGCACTGCACACCCCCGACTCGTCGCTCGTCGTCGCGAACCCCGTCCCCGAGGAGGAGCAGCTCGATCCCGCGCTGCACGCGCGCGTGCTCGCCGAGGCGCTGCGCGCGTGCGAGTCCGAGGGTGTGACCGGACAGGCGGTGACACCGTTCCTGCTCGCCTATCTGGTTCAGCACACGGACGGTGCCTCGCTCGCCGCCAATCTGGCGGCGGTTCGCGGCAACGTGCGCCTCGCGGGACGGATCGCGGCGGCCTGGGCGGGGACGTGAGCGACCCGGACCGGCGTGCCGAGGCCGGCGGGGCCGAGGCGGCCGACCGGGGCGGTCTCGCCGGGGGCGCCCTGCTCGTCGTCGGGGACGTGGTCACGGATGTCGTCGCCCGGCATCGGGGCCCGCTGGCGGCCGGCACCGACACGGCCGCCACCGTCCGGACCGTACCCGGCGGCGCGGGCGCCAACGTCGCCTGCTGGGCCGTGCACGAGGGCTGCGCCGACGTACGGCTGCTCGGCCGGGTGGGCCTCGACGCAGCGGAGTGGCACGAACGCGAACTCACGGCGAGTGGCGTACAGCCCCTGCTGGTGACCGATCCGGAGGCACCCACCGGGACGGTGATCTGCCTGGTGGACGGTGGCGCGTCGGCGGAGCGTACGTTCCTCACGGACAGCGGGGCGTCGCTGCGGCTGGGACCGGACGACTGGTCGCCCGCGCTGCTCGACGGGGTCGCGAGGCTGCATCTGTCGGGCTATCTGTTCTTCTCCGGACCGAGCCGGGCGCTGGTGTCGGTGGTGCTGGAGTCGGCACGCGCGCGCGGTGTGACGGTGAGCCTGGATCCGGCGTCGGCGGGATTCCTCACCGAGCTGGGCGTGGACCGCTTTTTCAGCCTGTGCGCGGGCGTCGACGTCCTGCTGCCCAGCCGTGACGAGGCGTGTCTGCTGACCGGGCTGCCCGATCCGGCCGACGCGGCCGCCAAACTGAGCCGCCATTTCCCCCTGGTCGTCGCCAAGCTGGGCAGTGACGGCGCCCTGGTCGCCCGTTCCGGATCCGTCCGGGCCCACGTCCCGGCGCTTCGGGCGACGCCGCGGGACACGACGGGCGCCGGCGACGCGTTCACCGGCGCGTTCCTCGCCGCACTGCTCGGGGGCGCCGGCCCCGAAGAAGCGGCGAGGGCGGGGTGCGCGGCCGGGGCCAGGGCCGTGGAACGGATCGGAGGAAGACCGCCCGCGGCGATTACCCGCCGGGGCGAGGGAGAGTCGCGGGCCCACTGAACGCCTCAGCCACGTGACGACGTGCGCGGAGGGACCGACCAGGTGCCCTGTCCCTCACGCCCCCGGTCAGTTCTTGCGCCCCCAGGCCGAGATCATCGGCGCGGTCGCCAGGTCCATGGACCCGGTGGCGACGTTCACGAGGTGCTGCTCGATCTCCTCCTGGGTGGCCAGGCCTGCGGTCACGAGCTGGTCGCGGATCTGCCGGACCGTGGCGTCCTCCAGCGCCGTGCACGCGGGTGAGGCGACGGGAAAGTACGCGTCGGCCTCGACGCCCCGCAGGCCCGCGTCCCGGAGCAGCCGCGGAAGCTTGCGCCCGTAGGCGAGGTCGGCACCGCGCTCCGCGAGCAGTTTGCGGAAGCCCTGGCGCAGCCGGTTCGCGAGCCGCTGTTCGGGACCGTACTCCTCGGGGCAGAGCAGCGGCTGGAGGGCGGGATCGGCGTCTTCGACGAGGAGCCTGCCGCCGGGCCGCAGGGACTTGATCATCGACTGCAACGCACGCTCCCGGTCCGGCACATGGACCAGTACGAGCCGGGCGTGCACGAGGTCGAAGCCCTCCCCCGGCGGTTCCTCGGCACCCACGTCGTGGACACGGACCTCGACGGGCGAGCGTGCCACGGAAGCCGCCCACGAGGTGTCGATGTCGGTCGCGACGATCTTCCCCGTCGGCCCCACCTTCTTGGCGAGCCAGGACACCACGGATGTGCCGCCCGCCCCGACCTCCCAGCAGCGCCAGCCGGATCCGACGCCGAAGCGCTCCATGTGCCGGAACGTCGTGGGATCGAAGAGAGCGGCGAGGGCCTCGAAACGCCGGCCCGCCTCCGTCTGCTGGTTGTCGAGGAGATACCCGTCGGCTCGCGTCATGCGGAGATCATCCCAGTTGCCCCGCCCATCGCGGATGGTCGACGCTCCCGTCGTCGGCACGGAGGTCGTGCGGGGGTCAAACCCGCCACGTCCGGCCGAGCCGCCAGTACAGCGGAACGGAACGCTCCGTTCCCACAGCCTTTTCCGGTGTCCGACCAGGCCTGGCAGACTGGCCCGCCAGGCGCAAAGTGCGGCCCGAGGAGATCCACGCGAGGAGATCCAGATGTCCATGGCAGGGAATTTGCGGAAGGTGACGGCTCTCGGCGCGGTCGACGGCCTCCGCAGAGTGGCGCGGCTGACACGGCGGAGCCGTCGTGTCGACCTGAGTCACCCCGCCCGGTCGCCGCTGGGTTCCTCGGTGGTGAACTGCGTGGCGTACCGGGACGGCGTGCGGCTCCCCGAGAGCAGCGATCTGGTCGACACCGTGCGGCGGATCCGCAAGCGCGACGACGGATTCGTCTGGCTCGGGCTGCACGAACCGACCGACGTGGAGTTCGCGGGCATCGCAGAACTCTTCGACCTGCATCCGCTGGCCGTCGAGGACGCGGTCGAGGCGCATCAGCGTCCGAAACTGGAGTGGTACGGCGACACGCTGTTCGCGGTGTTCAAAACGGTCTGCTACGTGGAGCACAAGGAGCTGACGGCCACCAGCGAGGTGGTGAACACCGGCGAGATCATGGTGTTCGTCGGTCCGGACTTCGTGATCACCGTGCGGCACGGACGGCACGGATCCCTGGGCCCGCTGCGCGAGGAGCTGGAGTCCGACACGCAGCAGTTGTCCAAGGGGCCGGCCGCGGTCCTGCACGCGATCGCGGACCATGTGGTCGACGAATTCGTGAGCGTCACGGACTCGGTCCAGGCGGACATCGACCAGGTCGAGGCCGACGTGTTCGCCGAGAACGGCGCACGCGCCGACGCGGGCCGCATCTACCAGCTCAAGCGGGAACTTCTCGAACTGAAGCGGGCCGTGATCCCGCTCGCCAGGCCCGTCCAGGAGCTGGCGACCCGGCCGACGCGCGTGCTCGCGCCGGAGATACAGGCGTACTTCCGTGACGTCTCCGACCATCTCCTACGGGTCACCGAGCAGATAGCCGCCTTCGACGAACTGCTCAACTCGATCCTGCAGGCGCATCTCGCGCAGGTGACGGTGGCGCAGAACGAGGACATGCGGAAGATCACGGCATGGGCGGCGGTCATCGCCGTCCCCACCATGGTCTGCGGCGTCTACGGGATGAACTTCGACAACATGCCCGAACTGCACTGGAGGTTCGGCTACCCCATCGTCATCGGCGCCATATCCATCGGCTGTCTCGTCCTGTACCGAGGGTTCCGGCGCAACGGCTGGCTCTGACGCGATCCTCGCCCGGCACGCCCGGCGGCCGGTCAGCCCGTCGCGCTGCCCGAGCCGCCCCTCGCGTAGACACTCTCGACCCAGGCGGCGAGTTGTTCGTCGCTGAGGTGCTGGGCGAGGTCGGCCTCGCTGATCATGCCGACCAGTCGTTTGTCCTCGATCACCGGAAGCCGGCGGATCTGGTGCCCCTTCATCTCCTGGAGCACTTCGCCGACATCGGCGCCGGCGTCGATCCAGCGCGGTGTGCCCTGGGCCATCTCGCCCGCGGTGATGTGCGCGGGATCATGGCCCATGGCCACGCAGCCGACGACGATGTCGCGGTCCGTGAGAATGCCGCAGAGGCGTTCGTCCTGGTCGCTGATGGGCAGCGCGCCCACGTTGAGCTCGCGCATGAGCTGGGCCGCGCGGTCCAGGGTCTCGTGGGCGGGGATCCACTGCGCACCCCGGTGCATGATGTCTCCGGCGGTGGTCATGAGGTACCTCCTGATGCCGGACGGCCGGCGCGGCGCGGAACGCACCGCTAGTCCCGGCGCCCTTCATTCTTGCCGCGCCCCATGAGCCACGCACCCGGAGATCCGTGGATCGGGGCCCCCAGTCAGCCGTTCCAGGCCGGGTGGCGGGGGTCGTCAGCCCGTACGAGGAGGTCGGCGGCGGTGTCCGGACCCACCTCGCTCTCGTAGCGGGAGAACGCGGGGAGGGTCCAGTGCTCCGCCTCGGGAGTACGGCGGCGGAGGGCGCCGGGAGACAGGAGTACGTGGACGCTGAGGTCGAACGGGAACCAGTGGCGCAGGAGGAGGGGGCCGTGGAGCAACAGGATTCCACCGGGAGGGAGTTGGACGTACGGGCTGCGGGTGGCCCGGTCGGTGGCGGGGTCGCGGAGGTCGGGCAGGACCCTGCCGTCGCCGCCGGGTTCGAGGGGACCGAAGACCTCGCGCCACAGAGCGCCGGTGTCGAACCAGCCGTCGTAATAGGCGTCGACGTCCTGGTGACCGTATTCGAGCCGGAGCGAGGCGGGGCGCAGGAAGCCGTGCGCGTCGACGACCAGCGCGGGACGGCCGCGTATCCGCAGCGCCTCGAAGACGCGCTGCGCGAGTTCGCCGGGGCGGGCGGCCGGTGCTCCGTCGAAGGCGACGCGGGGCCAGGGGCTGCCGTCCTGCGGCTTCAGGTCGAGCAGACGGTCCGCGAGGTGGTCGCCGAGCCGTTCCCAGGTGATCGCTTCGAGTCGCACAGGACCCATGATGCCGCGCGCGTGGAGGGACCCGGGCGGTGCGTCGGGCCGCGGGCGGGCGCCGGGGGCATCGGGCCGCCGTCGTGTGGGTCGCGTGGGGGCATCGCCCGACGACGTAGATGTGGCGCCGGTCCGGGGAAGGAACCGCGTATGGCACCGATCGCTGACCCCCCGCGCCGGAACGGACTTCTCGTCGTCCAACCGCTCAGGAAGCGGCACTGCGTCGAGTGCCGGAGCGGGCCGCTCCCGCTGCTGGTGCTGGAGGAGGGGGCGCCTCGGTGCCTGGACTGCGCGGATCTCGGACACCTGGTGTTCCTGCCGCGCGGCGACACCGCGCTGACGCGCAGATCTCGGGAGAGCGGCACGCTGTCGGCCGTGGTGGTGCGGTTCAACCGGCGGCGCGGGCGCTATGAGCGGCAGGGTGTCATGGTCGAGGAGGCGGCGCTCGCCCTGGCCGAGGAGCGGTGCCTGGCGGACGCGGAGGCGCGGCGGCGGCGCCGGGCACGGGACGCGCGGCGCCGGGAGGCGGAGGACGTCCGGTTCACGGAGGCGTTCGCGCGGGAGATATCCCGGCTGTTCCCGGCCTGTCCTGCCGACCGGGCACAGGCGATCGCCGCACACGCCTCGGTGCGCGGCAGCGGGCGCGTCGGACGGAGCTCGGCGGGCCGCGCGCTGTCCGAGGCGGCGGTGACCGCGGCGGTCCGCGCGTCGGTTCGGCACACGGAGACTCCGTACGACCAACTGCTGATGAGCGGCGTCTCGCGGTACGAGGCGCGCCGCCGGATCTCGGCCACGGTGGACACGAGGCTCTGGGAATGGCGCGACGACATCACCGCGCAGGCGTGAGCGAAGGGACCGGCCGGAGGGACCGCGAGGAGCGGTCGGCGCGAGTGTGAGTGGCGGAGCAGGGGTGTGCGGGGCGGACGAGCGGGAGCGCGAGGAGCGGATGGCAAGGGTGTACGGGGCGGACGGCGGGAGTGTGCGGGGCGGTCGGCGGGACGGGCGGAGACGGTCGCGCATGGGGGCGCGCCGCTCGGCCATGGCCGCCGGCGCGGTGAGGGATTTGGCTTGAGATGACGGCCGGCACTGTGCAGGATCTTGGGTTCGGCCGGTTCGACACGGGAGTGGACATGATCGATGGACCGTATTTCGTGCTGACCCTGCTGGGGGTGCTCGGCTGCGGGCTGGTGGCCGGAGTGTTCCTCGGCTTCTCGACCTTCGTGATGAGAGCCCTCGCCCAGTTGCCGCCGGCGCAGGGGGTCGCCGCGATGAACGCGATCAACGTCGCCGCGGTCCGCCCTCCGTTCATGCTCGCGTTCGTCGGGTCGGCGGTGCTGTGCTCGGTGCTGGCGGTGGTGACGTTCGTGGTGCTGCCGGACGACGGGACGGTGGAGTTGCTGCTCGGCAGCGCGCTGTATCTGTTCGGGGCGTTCGGGGTGACCATCGCGGCGAACGTGCCGCGCAACGACGCACTGCTGAAGCTGGATCCCCCGGAGGCCACCGCCTACTGGCCCATATTCGTGCGCCAGTGGACGACGTGGAATCACGTCCGCACCGTGGCCTCGGCCGCGGCGGCGGTGTCGTACGCGCTCGCCCTCACCTGAGCCGTACGCGCCTTCGCCCTGTGTGTGGCTGCCCTGGTCCGGGCACTCGGCCCGCTGTCGTCCGGAGCGGCGACAGACGCGTGGGAGACGTATCGTGGCGGGAAAGGGGTGCTGCCCGGATTCCGTGGCCGACCAGGGCCGGTGTCCGCGCGGTCGTGCCCCCTCGTACGCGTACATGAGGGAGACGGCCATGGCCGATCCCAAGGGTTTCATGAACACACCCCGGCAGGAGTATCCGCGCCGGCCGGTCCGGGAGCGGGTGCGGGACTGGAACGAGGTGTACGTTCCCGGAGGCCTGCTGCCGATCATCGAGAAACAGGCCGACCGCTGCATGGACTGCGGCATTCCCTTCTGCCATGACGCGTGTCCCCTGGGCAATCTGATCCCCGAGTGGAACGACCTCGTCTCGCGGGACGACTGGCGGGCGGCGAGCGACCGGCTGCACGCCACGAACAACTTCCCCGAGTTCACCGGGCGGTTGTGCCCCGCCCCGTGCGAGGCGGGCTGTGTGCTGGCGATCAACCAGCCGGCGGTCACCATCAAGAACGTCGAGGTCGCCATCGCCGACCGTGCCTGGGAGGACGGGTTCACACCGCCGCGTCCGCCGGACCGCCTTTCGGGCCGGACGGTCGCGATCGTCGGATCGGGGCCCACCGGGCTCGCCGCGGCACAGCAGTTGACCCGGGCCGGTCATACGGTGGCCGTGTTCGAACGGGCGGACCGGGTCGGTGGTCTGCTGCGGTACGGCATCCCCGCGTTCAAGATGGAGAAGCGGCAGCTCGACCGCCGGCTGACGCAGATGCGCGCGGAGGGAACCAAGTTCCGTACGTCGACGGCGATCGGCAGCGACATCGGGGCGGCCGAGCTCAAGGCCCGCTACGACGCCGTGATCCTCGCGCTCGGCGCCACCGCCTGGCGCGAACTGGATGTTCCAGGAAGGCAGTTGTCCGGGATCCATCAGGCGATGGAGTACCTTCCGCTGGCCGACCGGGTGTGCGAGGGGGATCTGGAGGTCTCCCCGTTGTCGGCGGCGGGCAGGCACGTGGTGATCGTCGGCGGTGGTGACACCGGCGCCGACTGTCTGGGGACGGCGGTGCGCGAGGGCGCCGCCTCCGTGACACAGCTCGACATCTACGCGCAGCCGGAGGCCGAGCGCGACGAGGACGCCGAACCGTGGCCGACGTATCCGAAGATCTACCGGCTCTCCGCCGCGCACGAGGAGGCCGGCGCGCTGGGCACGGCGCCCGCGGCGGACGCGGACGCCCGGCTCTTCGCCGCGTCCACACTCCGGTTCGAGGGGGACGCGGACGGCCGGGTGCGCTCACTGCGTCTCGTCGAGGTCGACGAGCGGCGCCGTCCGGTCCCCGGCTCCGGGCGGGCCCTGCCCGCCGACCTCGTCCTCCTCGCCCTCGGCTTCTCCGGCCCGGACCTGCACGACGGACTGATCGACCAACTGGGACTGGAGATCGAGCCGCGGGGCACGCTCGCCCGTGGCGCCGACTTCGGCACGAACGTTCCCGGGGTGTACGCCGCCGGGGACGCGGCGCGCGGGCAGTCGCTGATCGTTTGGGCGATCGCCGAGGGCCGGGCGGCCGCCGCGGCGGTGGACCGGGCGCTCAGCGGGGCGGCTCGCTCGCGTCTGCCGGCACCGATCGGGCCGTACGACCGCCCCATGACCGCCTAGCGGTCGGGGCCTGCCCGGTCATGACGTTCTCCATAAGTCCGCGCCGGGGTAAATGATCAACTCAGAACCAAATTCAGGGAAGTCGTGGAAAAGAGCAAGCACATCGTTCAGGAGAGAAGGAAGTCCGCCTCTCCCGCTTTCGCGCCTTCGATGAAAGCGGTCATCTCGCCGGGCGTGTAGATGAGGGCGGGACCGTCCGGGTCCGCCGACTGCCGTACGGCGATACGGCCGTCGGCGAGTTTCATCGCCTCCAGGCAATTGCCGCCGTTGCCGCCGCTCCACGGTTTGTGCCAGCCCTCGCTGCCCAGTTCACGGGCGGGCATTCCGTTGTAGATGCGCACGTCGCCTATTCGCGGGTTGATGCGTTCCGGCGTGATGCGTTCCATTCACAGCTCCTTGCGGAGATCCCGGAGGATCTCCTTCGTGCGATGTGCCGTGGCGGCTTGGGCCGCCATGCGGTCCATGACCTCCAGGTGGGTCGCCACCTCGGAACGCGCGTCCAGGTAGACGGCGCCGGTCAGGTACTCGCTGTAGACCATGTCCGGGAGTTCCGGCATGGCAAATCGGAACAGCACGAAGGGCCCGTACGTGCCGGGGTGCGGACCCGAGGAGAACGGGATCACCTGCAACGTCACATGGGGCAGCTTCGTGGCCTGAAGCAACTTGTCGATCTGCGCGCGCATCACCTCGGGGCCGCCGATGGTGCGGCGCAGCACCGTCTCGTCCATCACCACCCAGATCCGGGGCGCGTCCTCGCGCGTAAGCAGATCCTGGCGCTGCATACGCAGCGCCACATGACGCTCGATGTCCTCGGGCCTGGTCTGCCCGATGGCTCCGGCCTTCAGGACACCGCGCGCGTAGTCCTCGGTCTGCAACAGGCCGGGGACGAAGTGCGGTTCGTACGAGCGCAGCAGGGAGGCGGCGCCTTCCAGGCTGACGTGCATGGAGAACCAGTCGGGCAGGATGTCGTGGAACCGCTGCCACCAGCCGGGCTTGTTGGCGTCCTCCGCGAGCCGGACGAAGGCTTCGGCCTCCTGGTCGCCGACGCCGTACGACCTCAACAGGAGCTGGAGGTACGGGATTTTGAGGGAGACCTCGGCCATCTCCATCCGGCGGACCGTCGCGGGGGCGACACGCAGGATCCGCGCGGCCTCCTCGCGCTTGAGACCCGCGCGTTCCCGCAGGTCCAGCAGGCGCCGTCCGAGAACGACCTGGCCGACCGTCGGCGCGGACCGCGGTTCGCTCACGTCCCACCTCCCCTGAGTCCGGGCAGCCCGTTCGGCGCCGTCCGGGTTCTTCCTCGTCCACCTCGACGATCCCAACTGGCGCCGCTCGGCTAGCTGTTGCCAGCAGTGTGCCACGCGCCCCCACAGCGTCACACGGCACTCTGCATTTTTCAGAGTGAGTCTTGCCAAGTGTTCGCGGCGACGCGATAGTGGCAAGCGTGATTCCGTCCGCGCCGTTAGGAACAGACGCCGTCGAAGACCGGTTCGGTCTCCGAGCCGCCATGGGGCACCACCCCGGCGCGGCCGCCGAGCGCCGGTTCCGCTTCGAGTTGGCCGCACACCCGGGCTCCGTGGCTCAGGCGAGACGCCTGACCCGGTCCCGCCTGTCCGGCTGGGCGGTGAGCGAGGACACCTGTGACACGGCGACGCTCGTGGTGTCGGAACTGGTCACCAACGCGATCGTCCATGCCGCCGGGCAACGCGTCGTCTGCGAACTGCAGGACGCCGGCGACGTGGTGCGCATAGCCGTGTGCGACGAGGGGTGCGCTCCGGGCGAGCCACACCCCTCCCCGCAACGGCCCGACGAGGAGCACGGGAGGGGATTGCTTCTCGTCGCGGCAGTGTCCAGGGCCTGGGGGGCCCAGGACACCGGGCCCGGTCTGCTGGTGTGGGCGGAGATCGCCCGCCCGGCAGACCGGGCCGAAAACACCTGGCGCGAACCGGGCTCGCCCGAGGCGGACACCGGTCCGCGGGCGGACCTCGGCTGGAGCGCGAAGAAGCCCCCGAACGACGGTCGGGGCACGGGGGCGGAGGGATCCTGGGGGGCGGGAACCGTGGGGAACCCCCGGCTTCCCTCCGCCCCGGGCGGCAGCGGGGACCGGGATCCGAAACAGGATCTGGAACGGAAGCAAGACCGGGATCAGGATCAAGGTCGGGATCGGGATCGGGATCGGGATCGGGAGAGCCTGTGAGCCGTACGTCTGCGGCGGGGCCCGCGGCACGGGTCCTGAGCCTGGACACGCTGGTCCGCGTGAACCGCGGCCGGCGGCAGTCCGGGCCGCCGAGGCATCTCCCCGTCCCCGAGGGCATGAACGTGCCGCTGGGCTGCGACGCGGTGTCGGTACCCGCCGACTTCGGACCGCTGCTGCTGGCGCGACTGCCTCGTGTGGGCTGCGTCTACGCCGACGGGGCGCACTGGTGGTGGATCGTTCCTTCCGACTCCGATGTCGCCCTGGAGTGGCCGGCACCCGCCCACTACGTCACGGGGGCGGTCGTGCCGGACGCGCCTCGGATTCCCGGGCTCATCCACAAACCGGATGGCACGCTTCCGTATACCCCGCCGATCCCCCTCTATCTGGCCCTGTGCCAGGTCACGGGCACGACCCCCGCCTGGTCCCGCCCGATCAGCGCGTGAGCCTCTTCCGCGACCGGAGGTTTCCCACCCCTGTTCGAGAGCGGCCCTGTTCGAGAGCGGCTGGTCCCGCCCGCGCTCACTCGCGGCCGTCGGCACCGCCCACGACGACCAGGAACGCGTCGGAGGCGAGATCCATGACGACTTCCGCCGCCTGGCCCTCCTGACGGCGCGCCTGCGCGAACTCCTCCGCGGGCCACGACCCGCGTGGTCCTCCGGCGGGGAAACGCTCCAGAACCCTTCGCCCGTTCACGCTCAACCTCCATGTCGTGCCGCTGTGGAGAGTTAAACGCCTGCAATGGGGTGAACGGCTCTGGCAGTGACGGTACTGAGACGAAGCCGACACCGGGCGGCAGAACGACCGCACGGGACCCCAAGGTTCCGATTCAGCAGACGGCGGACACGCGCAGTCCCGCGCGCTCGCGCCGCTCGGCCAGTTCGCCGAGGAGTTCGGCGATCCGCTCGGTGTGCCGGGGCGTGAGCCGGCCGGTGTCGTCGAGCTGCACCGCGCACGCCGTGGTCGTGTCGACGAGCCGTTCCAGGGTGGCCGCGACCGCACCGGTGCCCTCGGAGTGCCGTGCCAGGGCGGGGAGTTCGGCCGCGGCGAGATCGATCGCGGCCCGGGCCTCGGCGAGCGCGCGGTAGGCCTCCCGGCGCAGGACCCAGCGGCCCGTACGGTCGCGGGCCGTGCCGTCGCCCAGCACATGGGCGAGATACACGTCCGCCGCCTCACCGGCCCGGGTGAGCCTCGCCCGCACGGTCCCGCCACGCTGGCCGAGGGTCGGCAGATGCCCGACGAGCAGCACGATCGCGCAGGCCAGCAGCGTCTCCACGATGCGGTTCCAGGAAGCCTGCGGCTCACCGCCGACCATCACGAGGGCGAGGACGAGGACCGTCACGACGGCGGTCTGCGCGGCGAAGTGCCGGGTGGCGACGGGGATGAGGGCACCGCTGACCGCGACCAGGGCGACGAACCCCTCCGGCCGCGGCAGCGCAAGGGCGAGCCCCGCGAAGGCGACCGCGCCGAGGACGGTTCCCGCCGCACGGCACAGCACGCGTGAGGCGAGCGGTCCGAGATCGGGCTTGACGAGGAAGACGGCGGTCGCGGGGAGCCAGTACCAGTGCGGATGGTTGCCGTACCAGCGTGCGTGGTGCAGGGCCTGTGCCACGGCGACGCTCGCGCCGAAGCAGAGGGCGACCCTGATGCCGTACTCCCGTCCGGCGGCACCGAGCGCGGTGCGCACGAGCGAGGCAGCGGTACGCCGTCTCTTGTGCAGCGCGTTCCCGGAGCCCCGGTCGAAGGTCTCGGCGGCGTGCAGCAGGGCGTCGTGGAGGGCGCGCAGCCCGGGAACGACGGGTGTACTCCCCAGCGCGCCCGACCGGGTGCCGGGGACGGCGGGCGCCGGCAGCGGCCCGGTGGGGGCGCCGGTGCGGACGGCGGCCGCGAGCCGCCGTGGGCCTTCCGCGGCCCGTGCGGGCACGGCCTCAGCGGCCCAGGCGAGCGCGGTCGCGGCCTCGGCGAGCGGCAGGGCGGCCGCGTACTGCGCGTGCAGCCGCCGCTCGGCCGCGGAACTGGCGTACCGCCGGAGCCGGGGCCCGTCGAGCGCGTCCTGCGCGTGGTCGAGGGCCGCGGTCAGCGCGACGCGGCGCCGGGTCGCGTCGGGTCCGCCCACGGCGAGCAGCAGCCGGGCGATGGCGTCGTACACACCGCCGACCGCGTCCCGCTCCCCGTCGAAGCGGTAGTCGCCGGTGTTCACCGCGGTCGTCGGCAGCGCCAGCCTGAGCGCGAGCAGCCAGCCGGCCCCGCCGAGGAAGAACAGCGCGCGCACCCAACCCGGTTCGGGCAACGGCATCCCGGCCCCGATCGCCGAGGCGACCAGGAACTGGGTCCCGGCTCCCGAGGCCACGGGCCCTATGGCGCTGACGGCTCCGGCGAGCAGTCCGAGCCCGGTGAGGGCGAGGGTGAGTGCCACGGCGCCGGTGTGCTGTCCGGCGTACGAACCGATGATCAGGCCGGCGGCACCGGCGAGGGCCGGTACCCCGAGCCGTTCGACGGCGACCCGCCGGCTGCCGGGGCGGTCGTTGATCCCCGTCAGCATGGCGCCGAGCGCGGCGATCACTCCGAGGGAGGTACGGCCGCACAGCACGGCCGCGAGCAGCAACGGCCCGGAGGCCAGGGCGCCTCGTACCACCGCGTTCCAGGGGACCGGTCCGCGCTGGGCGCGCAGGGCATGGGCGAACCACGGAGGTACGGCGAGGGGGGCGCGGCGCACGGGGCTCCTGTCGGGCGAGGGCGGGTGCCTTCGGGCGACGTCGGCCGGGCTCTGTCGTACTCAGGGTAGTGCGCGTCGACGGCGGACGACGAACGCGCGGATTTCAACGGTGTGACATCTCAGGGGAGCGAGCCCCCGTGCTGAGAGCCTCACATCTCGCGGGAGCAAGCCCCGTACCGAGAGCTTCGCATCTCACGGAAGCAAGCCCCGTACCGAGGACTTCACGTCTCACGGAAGCCGCATACAGGGGACTTCACATCTCACCGGAGCCGGATGCGAAGGGATTCGGGCTGCGGGAAGTGGGAGGAGGAGCGGGTCCGAGGGCGTAGCCGGCCCCCGGACCCTGAGATGCCACCATGTCGCACGCCGGCACACTTGAGAACCCAGGTCAGTCGTTATGTCGCCGCGTCCTGCCTTTGGACCACCACGCATCGAGCTGCGCGGACTGGACTTGAACCAGCATCTCGGCGTACTGGGGCCTGGGCCCGGTCGATCCGGCGATCGGTGGCGAATGCTGAGTCTGGAGCAATAGTCTGAGATTGATCGCGGTCTGCCTCTGCCGGATTGGGCTACCGCGGCGTGTGGCACTCCCTCGGCGGGAGTGCTCTTTTGTGCCGCGGGGAGGACTCGAACCTCCACTGGAACCGCGCATTCACGACAAGCCTCAGGTTCAGCTTGCGCTCCTCGCGCACCCCGGCCGTGGTGCTTTGTGGCCGGGGAGTTCAAAGGCTACCCCTGTGCGAACAGGTAGCCGAAAACCGCGTCGCCGACGCGCTGGTCGACGACATCCGCGCCGTTGGCCTCCTCGCGGGCGAACTTGACCGCCTGCTGCAACTTCTCGACCCGGTCGAGGAGTTCGTTCACACGGCGCGCGGGCAGGGCCCCGGAGAACTTGACGGTCGTCCAGTAGCCGACGGGGATGTCCTCGTAGTACACCTCGACCTGGGCCGGGTGCTTCTCGGTGGCCTCGGCCTTGACGTGGTTCCGCGGGACCTTCTTCGTACGAAGGGTCCGCACCGGTTCGGTCTTCCAGGCGTCGGTGGACGGGTCCCGCACCCAGGACTCGGAGGCGTCGAGGACGGGCAGCTTCCTGACGAAGGTGTTGAGATCGGTGAGCTGCTTCTCGAGGAAGAGCAGATAGGACACCGGCGCCTCGGCGACGAGCACGCGCCCGTCCACCACCACATCGGCTCGCGCCGTGCAGTTGGCCCAGTCCTTGGTGGCGGTCACGTCGAACAGCCGCGTCAGGGTCGCCGCGGTGTCCCGCAGCACGTCCTCGGCCTGCACCTGGACCCGGGTCGACTCGGGCGGGAGCTGCTCGCCCTCCTCGTCCTTCGGCTGGTACGTCCGCGAGATGCCGGCGAGCAGCGCCGGCTTCTGCAGGCCATGATGAGCAGCCGTCAGGTCCTGATGGGACTTGGACTTGATGCCCTTCTCCACTGCGATGATCTGATTGAGTTTCGCCACGTCGGTGACGGTAGCAGCGACGGCGCGAATCGTTCGAAACATTTTTCGCCCAGGACGGGCGGCAGACACAGCGCCCCCGTCCCGACCACCGTCCGTCAGACACGCCGAACTCGCCCGGCACGCCCGGCACGCCCGGCACGCCGTCGACGGTAATGAGAGTGCGCGGGCCGGCGTCGGACCCGCATCATCGGCAGGTTGTCCGTCACCCGTCGGCGGACCCCGTCCTCAGGAGCCCCCATGGTCCAGCGCGTCACCGTTCCCAGCCTCTTCACGCCGCCCGTCTACGCGCACGCGTCCGTCGTCGAGGCGGGGACGAAGCTGGCCTTCCTCGCCGGGTCCGTCCCGCTCGACGCCGACGGGAATCTGGTCGGCGCGGGTGATCCCGTACGCCAGGCCGAGCAGGTGCTGGCCAACCTCGACGAGCAACTGCGTGCCGTGGGCAGCGACATGGCCCATGTCGTGTCGACCGACGTGTACGTCGTCAGTGGTGAGCCCGCGGTGCTGTCCGCGGTCTGGAACGTCGTCGAGGCCTCGGGGCTGAGCATCGGCCCGCACTCCTCGACCCTTCTGGGGGTGGCCTGTCTCGGGTACACCGGACAGCTCGTGGAGATCACGGCGACCGCCGTCGTCCCTGAGGCCGAACCGGCGGCCGGGAGCGGGTCCGAGCGCGCCTGACATGCGCGGGGCGCCTACGGAAAGCGCGTCGTCAGCCCCGCGGACTCCGCCGCCGCGGCCAGGACCTGCCGCAGCATCTCCGGTGTGAGCCGCCCGGTGAAGGTGTTCCGCTGGCTGACGTGGAAGCACCCGAAGAGCTCTACGGAAGCGGGACCGGGGCCCGGGCCAGGGCCGGGGTCGGACCCTGACCCGGAATCGGACCCGGAATCAGCGGGACCGGAGGCGGACTCGGAAGCGGCCGCCGACGCGGACCCGGTGCCGGTACCCGGTTCGTCCGGTTCCGGCCGCCGTACGAGCGTCACCCGCGCTCCGTGCGCGAATGCCGGACGCGGCCGGGGCACCGTCCACCCCGCCTCCGCGAAGGCCGGCAGGGCGGCCTGCCAGCCGAAGGCCCCGAGGACGACCACCGTGCGCAGGGTGGGCCGCAGCAGTCCCAGCTCTCTGACGAGCCAGGGCCGGCAGGTGTCCCGCTCCTCGGGAGTCGGTTTGTTGGCGGGTGGCGCGCAGTGCACCGGAGAGGTGACGCGGACCCCGTACAGCTCCAGTCCGTCGTCCACGCTCACCGAGGTGCCCTGCGAGGCGAGCCCGACGTCGTGCAGCGCCGCGTACAGCACGTCGCCCGACCGGTCCCCGGTGAACATCCGGCCTGTCCGGTTGCCGCCGTGCGCGGCGGGGGCGAGCCCGACGAGGAGGAGGGACGCGTCGGCCGGCCCGAACCCGGGCACCGGACGCCCCCAGTACGACTGGTCGGTGAAGGCGGCACGCTTGGTGGCGGCCACCTCCTCGCGCCACGCGACGAGCCGCGGGCAGGCCCGGCAGCCGGCGATCCGCTCGTCGAGCACGGTGAGATCGGCGGAGCGGGCCGCGCCTTCCGCCGGAGCGCTGCTGTGCACATCACCACCGTACGACCGGCCCGACCGCCGGCCGCACTCCCACCCTGCCCGCTTCCCACCGGCGTCACGTCATCTCCGCCCCCAGCGCCAGGAACCCGCAGATCAGCAGGAAGAGGATCGCGAGGAGGGGCCAGATGAAGCGGAGGTACTTGTCGTAGCCGACCTTGGCGAGGGCGACGCCTCCGATGGTGACGGCGGTGGTGGGGACCCAGAGGTTCATCCAGCCGCTGGCGGACTGCCAGGCGGTCACGACGACGGCACGGGAGACGCCCGCGAAGTCGGCGAGCGGGGCGAGGATCGGCATGGCGAGGGTCGCGTGGCCCGAGGTGGAGGGGATGAGGAAGGCCAGCGGCAGGTTCACGATGAAGACGATGATCGCGAAGAGGCTGGAGGAGGTGCCCTCGACGATGCCCTCGATGGAGTGCAGCACTGTGTCAGTGATCTTCGAGTTGTTCATGATCACGGTGACTCCGCGGGCCAGCACGATCACCAGGGCGGGCGAGATGAAGTCCGCGGCGCCCTGGACGATCGTCGCGCTCAGCTTCTGCTCGCCCATCCGCGCCACCACCCCGACCAGCACCGCCGCGCACAGGAACAGCGCCGCCAGCTCGGGGAAGGACCAGCCGAGCTCGAACCCGTACGGCCGCGCGTCCGCCTTGCCGGTGAGCGCGCTGGACCACGGCACGACGGAGAAGATCATGAAGGCGAAGACCAGCGCCGTGGTGACGAGGACCGCCTTGTGCAGACCGGTCAGCTCGGGAACCTCGCCGGCCGCGTCCTGGGCGTGCTCGCGGTCCCCCGGCAGGAACCCGGTGATCGAACGGTCGGGGCTCCGCTGCACCCGGCGCGCGTAGCGGATGACGTACCCGATCGTGACCGCCGTCAGCACGACCCACATCACGAACCGCAGCACGATGCCGTCGCCGAGCGAGATGCCCGCGGCGGAGGAGGCCACGCCCGTGGCGAACGGGTTCACCGTCGAGCACAGCACCCCGATGCCGGCGCCGAGGATGATCGTGCCGACCGCCACCATCCGGTCGTAGCCGAGCGCCAGCATCAACGGCACGATCAGCCCGTAGAACCCCAGTGTCTCCTCGGCGAAGCCCTCCACCGTGCCGAGCACCGAGAACACCAGCATGATGCCCGCGATGAGCAGCGCGCCGCGGGTCCTCAGCCGGTGGGCGAGCAGGCCGATGCCCCGGTCGAGCGCGCCTGTCGCGAACACCACCGTGATGAACGCCCCGATGGCGAGCACGAAGAGGAACACGCCCGCGCTGCCGTACAGTTCACCGGCGAAGTCCGGCCCGACCTGCGCGGTCTTCTCGTCCAGGATCCCGTAGAGGCCGTTGACGGGCGAGAGGAAGAGGTCGTTGAGGCGGTCGACGAAGCTCTGGCCGGAGTCGACGCGGTGATACGTGCCCTGGATCGGCCTGCCCTCGGGCGTGCGGTCGTACTGCCCCGCCGGGATCAGGAACGCAAGGGCCCATACGGCGATCGTGACGATCGCGAGAACGGTCAGCGCACTCGGGAACGTGAACCTGCGCTGGTGCGGCGGCTCCTCGGTGCCGGGGGCCTCGGTGCCGGTCGGCGTGGTCACCGGACCGTCCCGTCCGCGCTCACGTGTTCTCCCCGGCTCCCGCGCGGAAGCCGGCCGCGTACTCCCGTACGAAGGCGCACATCGCCACCACCGTGTTGCGCAGCTCCGAGAAGAGGACGCGCTCGTTGGGGGCGTGCAGGTTGCACATGCTGTCCTGCGCCCCGAAGAGCAGCACCTCGGCGTCGGGTGCGGCGCGCGCGAGGCCGTTGACCAGCGGAATCGAACCACCGGTCGCGATGTACGACGCCTCCTCGCCCCATGCCTCGCGCAGCGCGGTGAGCGCGGCGCGATAGGCGGGGCCGCCGGTCGAGGCCCGGTAGCCGGGGCCCGTGTCGCCCGGTGTGACGGTGAGCGGGACGCCGAGGGGCCGCAGCGAGCGCAGATGGTCGACGAGCGCGGCCTGCGCCTCCTTCGCGTCCTGGCGCGGATGGAAGCGGAGGTTGAGCTTGGCACGCGCGTACGGGACGACGGCGGAGGCCGCGTGGTCGACGCTCGGGGCGTCCAGGCCGATCACCGTGATCGCGGGCCCGCTCCACAGCCGTTCGCCCAGGCTCCCGCTGCCGATCAGCGGGATCCCGTCGCGGACACCGGCGAGTTCGCGGAACTCGTCCTCGGTGTACGTCGTTCCGCGCCACTCCTCGCGGCGCAGCCCCGCCACGGCGACATCGCCCTCCACGTCGTGCAGCGTGGACAGGGCGGTCAGCAGCACGATCAGGGCGTCCGGCGCGGCACCGCCGAACTCCCCGCTGTGCCGGGGCTCGTCGAGGGTGCGCACCTCGACCTGGACCTCGGCCGCGCCACGCAGCGCGGTGGTCAGGGTGGGGGTGCCGGGGCGGAGGTTGCCCAGGTCGGCGATGACCATCGCGTCGCACGCGAACCGCTCGGGATCGCTCGGTGGATAGTCGTCGAAGGGGCTGCCGTACTCCTCCTGCCCCTCGAAGACGATCTTCACACCGACCGGTGGCCGCCCCTCGTACGCCCTGAGCATCCCCAGGTGAGCGATCACGTTGGACTTGTCGTCCGCGATGCCGCGGGCCCGGAGACCGCCCTCGACGGGTGTCGGTTCGAAGGGCGGCGACAGCCACAGCTTCTCGTCACCGGGGGGCTGCACGTCGTAGTGCGAGTAGAGGAGGACCGTCGGCGCGTCCGGGTGCGGCGGCGGGATCTCCCCGAAGATCACGGGGGCGGTGCCGGGAAGATCGATGCTCTCGACCCGCTCCACTCCGGCGTCCCGCAGCAGACCCACGAGGAGGTCGTGGGCTTCTCGAACCGGCTCGGCCGGGAATCCGGGGAACGCGACGGAGGGGATGGCGGCGAGGCGTTCCAGATCGGCGCGGAGGCCGTCCATCAACAAATCGACCTTCGCTGCTGTCGTCACCCTCGGTCCCCTTCTCCTGTTCCCCGGACGGCTTCACCGACAGCCTCCGCCCGCACCGGGGGCCACGCATCCGGTGTGGTCCGTGCGACGGAAAAGGCATGCGGTGTCCCGGGCCGGGGGCATTAGAGTCGGGTCATGGCTTCTCAGGGTGCTGACGGGGAGATGAACGACGCGAGGACCGAAGGCGAGCGCGGCGCGGACGACGGGCAGACCGCCAGGTCCGGCTCAAGGGCCGGGTCCCGGACCGTCGCCGGAACCGACTCCGCGTACGACTCCGGAACCGCCTCCGGTGCCGGCACCGAAGCCGATGCGCCGGCTGCTTCCGCGAGCGCTGCCGCCGTCAGGGCCGCCGTCGCCGCGGGGCCCGCCGGGGGCGAGAGCGTGCGGGTCGACGCCTGGATCTGGTCCGTCCGTCTCGTCAAGACCCGCTCGATCGGTGCGACGGCCTGCAAGGGTGGCCATGTCCGGGTCAACGGGGAGCGCGTCAAGCCTGCGTACTCCGTCCGCGTCGGCGACGAGGTACGCGTGTGGCACGAGGGCCGCGAACGGGTCGTCGTCGTGAAGCGTGTGATCCGCAAGCGGGTCGGCGCACCCGTCGCCGCCGAATGCTATGTCGACAACAGCCCACCGCCTCCGCCGCGCGAGGCCGTGGCTCCGGCGGGTGTCCGGGACCGGGGCGCGGGGCGCCCGACCAAGCGGGACCGCCGCGACATGGAACGCCTGCGGGGCATGCAGACGGGATCGTCGGGCCCCGTCCGGACCTCGGGCCCCTCCGCGGGACCGACCGGCTCGACCGGCTCGACCGGGGCCAAGGGCACGACCAGGTCCTCGAGCAAGGGAACAACCGGGTCCAAGGGCGCGAACGGGTCCAACGGAACGACCGGGTCCTCGGGCGCGAACGGGGGCAAGGGCACGACCAGGTCCTCGGGTGCGACCGGGACCAAGAGAACGACCGGGTCCAAGGGCTCCTCCGGCCGCTGAGCCCCTCCCCGCAACTGGTGCCTTCCTTTCTCTCCCCCTCCCCCGCCCCTCCCTCCCCTCGCCTTCCTCCCCCCTCCCTCACCTCGCCGTGATTCCCGGCCGGCCCCGGACCTACATATGTATCGAGGGCTCCCCCGGTCCCGGAGGAGCCCTGCGTCCTTGCTGCGCCGTCACGCCCGGCGTCCCACCCGTCGCCGTACCAGGCGGAGCAGTTCGGTCGTGTGGCCGCGCCTGGACCAGGCGATCAGGCCGAGCGGCGGCATCAGGATGAGCGGGGTCGCCACGTACGGACCGTGGACGACGGTGACGTTGACGATGAACGCACCGACCATCAGCGCGCTGAGCGCCACCGCGGCCACCGAGTCCAGCAGCGGGATCAACAGGGCGAGACCTCCGGCGAGTTCGAGCGCGCCGATGACGTACATGCCGCCGTGACCCCAGCCCAGCTTGTCGAACGCCTCCGTCGCCGAGGGGTGGGCGATCAGCTTGGGAAGAGCGCTCGCGAACGCGTAGAAGAGGCCGAGGACGATCTGCAGTGCGGTCAGGGAGATCCGGGCCGCGCGGGAGCGGGGGGTGACGGCGGCGCGGGTGGCGGTGAGGGGGAAGGCGGTCTCGGACACGGTGGGTCTCCTGTGGGAAGCGGTGGTTGCTTTCACAGAGACAGACCTGGGGACTACGAAGAACTCATCGGCGCCGGACGGGATTTGTCGCGCACGGCCCCCGTCACTCACCCCCGGCGGCCGTCGCTCACCCCTTCACGGCCCTCACCCAGATTCCGTCGTCCGTCAGATAGCGGTCGACCCTGAGCCCCGACTCCGCCAGCGCCTCCTCGAAGGCGTCCTTCGTCAAAGGGCGGGACAGGAACGTCTGGGTCCACGTGGCATCCGGGAACGTGTACTCCGCGCGCACCGAGTCGGCCCCGTCCCCGACGGGGTCGGCGGACAGGATGCGCACGACGAATCCTGAAGGATCGGTGCGCTCGCGGGGCACATCGGTGTGGTAGTTCTCGCCCTCGCGCTGGATCAACACGCAACCGTCGTCGGCGACATGGCGGGCGCAGGTGTCCAGGAGCGCCCGCCGCACCCGGACGTCCCCGGCGTGCACCAGGAACGACGCCAGCAGCACGACGTCGAACGTCTCACCGAGGTCGAGGTCCTCGATGCTGCCGCGTATCCGCCGCGCCCCTCGGACGTGCTCCAGCATCTCGGCGGACTCGTCCACCGCCGTGACCGCGAACCCGAGCTCCAGGAGCGGATGGGTCATCCGGCCGACCCCGCTGCCCAGTTCCAGGATCTGCGCGGCGGCGGGCACGGCCGCGGTGATGATGTCCGGTTCCGTTCCGACGGGCAGACGGGTGTAGAGCTCGACCGCGCAGCCGTCCGGCGTGATCGCACCCGGTCCCGTGCCCTCGTATCCCTGACGCATCTCGGTCCTCATACCCGTCCAACGGACGGCTTCCGCAAGCCCGTTCCCTTCCCCCATCACTCATTCGGGTGACATGTTCGAGGGACATGTGTCCGAGTCCGAATCCGGTGGGCCAGCCTACAGCGCGAACCAGCCCCGTCCTCCGTACCAGTGGCCGCCCGCGAGCAGGTGGTCGACCACGGCGCGCTCGACGCTGTTGCGCCGCGGCAGTTCGCCGGGCGGGAGCTCCGGATCACCGAAGACGAAGCCGATGGGCATCGTGTCGTCCAGGGTCCTGTCCTCGGGGACCAGGTGGAAGCGGTCCTGGAAGCGGATGATGTTGGAGTCGGCCGGCAGATACCGCTTGAGCTGCGGGTCGAGCAGCCATGAGTCGCAGACGGCGATCCCGTGGCGCTCTTCGGGGTAGTGGTGTGCGAAGAACTCCCGCGCCAGATCGAGCGAACGGTCGCACGCGGCCGGGGAGAGCGGGCCGCGGAAGTCGGTGACGTGCAGGCTCAGACAGGGCGCGCCGGGGTGCGGGGCCGGTCCCGCCGACTCGGCGGCCTCGGCCGTACGCCGCCCCAGCAGGGCCCGCTGGAACTGGAGGCGGCCGAGCTGGAACAGCTCGCCGTGGAAGTGCAGGGCGATCCACCAGGGGAACAGCAGCCCGGGGCCGCCGGCCCTCCTGTGGTGCACGGACACATGACGGCCGAGGTCGGCGAGCGTGCGCCGCGACACGTCCTCGGGCACCCCGCGCTCCCGGTGATGGGCGCGGACGTACGGAAGCGCGGCGATGAAGACGTACAGGTGGAAGCAGCGTCCGAGCAGTCCCGTCGTCGCGGGGAAGGCGGGCGGCTCCCAGCTCTTGCCTATGTCTCCCATGTCCCGCACGAAGCGGGTGACGCAGCGCGCGAGGAGGGTCATGGCCTCCGGGTCGGCGGCCAACCGGGCGCGCAGTGCGACGAGTTCGTTGATGTGTTCGTGGGGCACGGACAGGTCGAGCAGGATGTCGGGCAGCGCGTCGGCGTCCGGGAGCACCGCCTCGCGCGGGACGGAACGCTCGCTTTCCAGGTCTCTCAGCCACTCGGCGGTCCTCGCGTCCGCCCGCAGCGCCGTCAGCAGCACCGTCGCCTCCCCCGGCGGCCGTGGTCCGACCGCTCGCTCTCCCTTGGTGAACGTGCACCACGAAGAGTACGTTTTCTCGTAGGAGTGGTGATCCTGATGCGTACGGGCAGTGAACCGGTGACAGCGCGCAGTGCTCTGCGGATGCGCTTGTGGCTGAGCGTCTGGGGGCTGATCTGGGCCATTTTCGGAACAGTCGCGTTCATCCTGGTCGGGCGGCCGGGCTGGGCCGCCGCGTGTGCCGTGCTGTGGGTGATCGTCACGGTCGACATGACCATGATCCTTCGGCACATCAGGGAGGGCCCGCACTACCAGCCGGGCCGTGACGTCCCGCCGTACGAGCCCGTGGACGACCGGCGCGGCTACCGGCCACCGGAGCGCCGTCGGCCGTCGAGGCCGTCGCACCCCTGACGCGGCAGCACGGCCGCGTCCCCTCGCACAGCGCTTCGGTGCTTCGGGCGGCGCCCCGCGAGCCGGCGCTACAGGTCGAACCGCGCGGCTTGCAGATACTGCGGCTTCGGGTCGAGCGCGGCCGCCAGTCTGAAGTGCCGCTTCGCCTGCTCGGGGCGCCGCTGGCGCTCATAGGTCCGGGCGAGCGCGAAGTGCGCGAACGCGTTGTCCGGCTCGCGTTCCAGGACGATCGTGAACTCCAGTTCGGCGGGCCGCAGTTGCGCGGCGGCGAAGAAGGCACGCGCGCGCAGCAGCCGGGCCGCCGTGTTCTCCGGGTGGGCGGCGATGACAGAGTCGAGCAGCTTCACCGCACCCCGCGGGTCGCGCGCGGCGAGCAGTTGCTCGGCGGCACGGAAGTCGATGACGTGCGTCTCGGGAGTTCGTCCGGTCGATCCGCTGGTCTCGGGCACGGCAGAGTCCTTCCCTCGCTGCAAGGGTTCAACGCCCCTCCGGAGGGGCCCTATTCCTGGGGTGTGCGGGCCCTGTGCGTGAGATCGGCCCAGACGTCCGCCACGCGCCGCTCCAGTACGTCCAGGGGCACGTCGTTGTCGATGACGATGTCCGCGATCGCCAGACGCTTGTCGCGCGAGGCCTGCGCGGCCATGCGGGCGCGGGCGTCCTCCTCGGTCATGCCGCGCAGGCGGACGAGGCGGTCGAGCTGGGTCTCGGGGCGGGCGTCGACGACGATCACGAGGTCGTACAGCGCGGCCAGGCCGTTCTCCGCGAGCAGGGGCACGTCGTGGACGACGACGGCGTCCTCCGGGGCCGCCTCCTCGAGGTCGCGCGAGCGGGCGCCGACCAGGGGGTGCACGATCGCGTTCAGGACGGCGAGCTTCTGCGGGTCGGCGAAGACGATCGAGCCGAGCCTGGGCCGGTCCAAGCCGCCGTCACCGGTGAGGACGTCCGCGCCGAAGGCGTCGACGACCGCCGCCAGCCCGGGAGTTCCGGGCGCCACGACCTCCCGCGCGATCCTGTCCGCGTCGATCAGCACCGCGCCGTGCTCGACGAGCAGCCGTGACACTTCGCTCTTGCCGGCGCCGATACCACCGGTCAGGCCCACCTTCAGCATGCCTCGCAGCTTAGGCCCTGCCACCGACAACCCCTCCGGCCGGGAGCCCGGAAGCTCCGGGAGCCCCGTGAGGAGGGGTCAGGCGTCGCCTTCGCGTTCCGCCAGGAACCGCTCGAACTCCTGGCCGATCTCGTCCGCCGAGGGGATGTCCACCGGCTCCGCGAGCATGTTGCCGCGGGTGTCGGCGCCCGCTGCGGCGTCGTACTGGTGCTCAAGGCCCTGGACGAGCGCGACGAGCTCCTCGTCGCCCTCCTGGATCTGGCGGTCGATCTCGGTCTGGGTGCGGTGCGCCTCGGTCCGCAGGGCGTGTGCTATCCCCGGAAGCACCAGGCCGGTCGCGGCCGTGATGGACTCCAGGACGGTCAGCGCCGCGTCCGGGTACGAGGAGCGCGCGATGTAGTGGGGCACATGGGCGGCGACACCGAGAACGTCGTGGCCGGCCTCCATGAGGCGGTACTCGATGAGCGATTCGGCGCTTCCGGGCACCTGCGCCTCGTCGAAGGGGCTGCGGTGGCCGGGCACCAGGTCGGTGCGGTTGCCGTGCGGGGTGAGACCCACCGGGCGGGTGTGCGGGACGCCCATGGGGATGCCGTGGAAGTTCACGCAGAGGCGGACCCCGAGCCGTTCCACGATCTGCTGGACGGCGGCGGCGAAGCGCTCCCACTCGGTGTCCGGCTCGGGGCCCGACAGCAGCAGGAAGGGCGCGCCCGTGGCGTCCTGCACGAGCCGTACCTCGAGGGTCGGTTCCTCGTACTCGGCCCAGCGGTCGCGCTTGAACGTCAGCAGCGGACGGCGGGCGCGGTAGTCCACGAGCCGGTCGTGGTCGAAACGGGCCACGACCTGGTGGGGCAGCGAGTCGAGCACCCGGTCGACGATCTGCTCGCCGGTTTCGCCCGCGTCGATGTATCCGTCGAAGTGGTAGAGCATGACAAGGCCCGCCGACTCCTGGGCGAGCGCCATGTCGACCACGGCCAGGCCCTTCGGCTCCCATGCGTACAAACCCTGCGGATCAAGCACTGTGACCGCTCCTCCTCGTGTTCGTACTGCACAACGTGGCCTGGGGCACGGACATTCCCGTCCCGGGCCGGTACCGCACAGCAAAGTGGGGCCGCACCCCCACCCGGGCGGCCCCCCTCTATAACCCACGAAGGAGGCGCGGGCGTTTACCACTAGGCGCCCCCCCGCGGTCACCGGGGGGGGGGCGGCGCCGGGCCGCCGCGGGGGCGGCGCCCGGGCCGGGCGGGCGCGCGCCGCGGCCCCGCCCCGGCGGCGCCCCCACTTCTCTCAGCTACTTGCTAGCGGTGAGCTTTCAGCTCTGGCCGCCGGCGAGCTTCTCGCGGAGGGCGGCGAGCGCCTCGTCCGACGCCAGGGCGCCGGAGTTGTCGTCCGACTCCGAGGAGTAGGAACCGCCGCCGCCACCACCGGAGGCAGCCGGAGCCGCGCTGGAGGTGCTGGCACCCTCAGCCTCGGCCTGCGCGTCGGCCTCGCGGGACTTGATGACCTGAGCCTGGTGCTGCTCGAAGCGCTGCTGCGCCTCGGCGTACTGGTTCTCCCACACCTCACGCTGGGATTCGAAGCCCTCGAGCCAGTCGTTGGTCTCGGGGTCGAAGCCCTCGGGGTAGATGTAGTTGCCCTGGTCGTCGTACGACGCGGCCATGCCGTACAGGGTCGGGTCGAACTCGACCGAGGCCGGGTCGGCACCGAAGGACTCGTTGGCCTGCTTCAGCGAGAGGCTGATGCGACGACGCTCGAGGTCGATGTCGATGACCTTGACGAAGATCTCGTCGTTGACCTGGACGACCTGCTCCGGGATCTCCACGTGGCGCTCGGCCAGCTCGGAGATGTGGACCAGACCCTCGATGCCCTCGTCCACGCGGACGAACGCACCGAACGGGACGAGCTTGGTGACCTTACCCGGGACGACCTGACCGATCTGGTGCGTCCGGGCGAACTGCTGCCACGGGTCTTCCTGCGTCGCCTTGAGCGACAGGGAGACGCGCTCGCGGTCCATGTCGACGTCGAGGACCTCGACGGTGACTTCCTGGCCGACCTCGACAACCTCGGAGGGGTGGTCGATGTGCTTCCAGGAGAGCTCGGAGACGTGCACCAGGCCGTCGACGCCACCCAGGTCCACGAAGGCACCGAAGTTGACGATCGAGGAGACGACGCCGGAGCGGACCTGACCCTTCTGGAGGGTCGTGAGGAACGTCTGGCGAACCTCGGACTGGGTCTGCTCCAGCCAGGCGCGGCGGGACAGGACCACGTTGTTGCGGTTCTTGTCCAGCTCGATGATCTTGGCCTCGAGCTCCTTGCCCACGTAGGGCTGGAGGTCGCGGACACGGCGCATCTCGACGAGAGAAGCCGGCAGGAAGCCACGGAGGCCGATGTCAAGGATGAGACCACCCTTGACCACCTCGATGACGGTGCCGGTGACGATGCCGTCCTCTTCCTTGATCTTCTCGATGGTGCCCCAGGCGCGCTCGTACTGGGCGCGCTTCTTCGAGAGGATCAGGCGGCCTTCCTTGTCCTCCTTCTGGAGAACAAGGGCTTCGATCTCGTCGCCGACCTTGACGACCTCGTTCGGGTCGACGTCGTGCTTGATCGAGAGCTCGCGGCTCGGGATGACACCTTCGGTCTTGTAACCGATGTCGAGCAGGACCTCGTCCCGGTCGACCTTCACGATGACGCCGTCGACGATGTCGCCGTCGTTGAAGTACTTGATCGTCTCGTCGATCGCGGCGAGGAATGCTTCCTCGTTACCGATGTCGTTGACCGCTACCTGCGGCGTGGTAGAGGTGGTCTCGGTGCTGCTCGTCATGTGGGAAAGGGCTCCGGTACGGACAGTGAGTCGTAGGTACTGCTTACGCCGGGAGCCCGTTTCGCCCTGTAGAAGCCGGACAGTGAAGGAAGCGCCCGACCCGGCACAGCCGGAGGCGCCTCGAAAACCGAGGGGACATACATACAGATGCGAGCACAGCCTGCTACGTCTGAGGAGCGCAGGCCCGCAGCGCAACTTGTAGCATACGGGGGCAGCCGGGCAGGGTCAATGCGCGAAGGCGCACACCCGGGGCGGATCGCCGCAATCCCGGCACAAGACCTGTCTCACAAGGCCACGCAGGCGGTAGGAAGCCTCTGCCGTGACACGCCCGAGACGGGTTGAACGGAAGAGTACGACGAGGGAGCCGATCATCCAAGAGCCCGAACCGTTCGAACCGGAAGCCACCCGGCGTGACTCGGATCTCATCGAGAGTTCCCGCGCGAATCGGGGCTGGTGGGACCGGAACGCGGACGACTACCAGATCGAGCACGGCACGTTCCTCGGCGACGACCGGTTCGTGTGGTGCCCCGAGGGCCTCGACGAAGTGGAGGCCGAGCTGCTCGGCCGCCCGGAGGACCTCAAGGACAAGGACGTCCTGGAGATCGGAGCCGGCGCGGCACAGTGCTCGCGCTGGCTGGCCGGGCAGGGCGCGCGCCCGGTGGCCCTGGACCTCTCCCACCGCCAGCTCCAGCACGCACTGCGCATCGGGGGCACCGTGCCCCTCGTGGAGGCGGACGCGAGCGCGCTGCCGTTCGTGGACGGCTCCTTCGACCTCGCGTGCTCGGCGTACGGCGCACTGCCCTTCGTCGCCGATCCCGTGCTGGTGCTGAGGGAGGTCCACCGGGTGCTGCGCCCCGGCGGCCGTTTCGTCTTCTCCGTCACGCACCCGGTCCGCTGGGCGTTCCCCGACGAGCCGGGCCCCGAGGGTCTCTCGGTGTCCGCGTCCTACTTCGACCGCACCCCGTACGTGGAACAGGACGAGGACGGCCGCGCGGTCTACGTCGAGCACCACAGGACGCTCGGCGACCGGGTGCGTGACGTGGTGGCCGGCGGCTTCCGCCTGGTCGACGTCGTCGAGCCCGAGTGGCCCGCCTGGAACACCCAGGAGTGGGGCGGCTGGTCCCCGCTGCGCGGCAACCTCATTCCGGGCACGGCGATCTTCGTCTGCGAACGGGACTGACGTACGCCCGTCCGGCGCTCGTACGAGACTGGGGTCGTGATCCGTTACGAAGCCCTGGACGAGCTGCCCGTGCGCGGCGCCCTGCCCTCCGTGGACGACGCCCTGGAGGGACACGGCGCCGCGGTCCTGGTGGCACCCCCCGGCACCGGCAAGACGACGCTGGTGCCGCTCGCCCTGGCCGGTCTCCTGGACGACGGGCGCCCGGCGCGCCGGGTGGTGGTGGCCGAGCCGCGCCGGATCGCGGCCCGCGCGGCCGCCCGGCGGATGGCGTGGCTGCTGGGCGAGAAGGTCGGGGAGAGCGTCGGCTTCACGGTGCGCGGGGAACGCGTGGTCGGCCCCCACGGGCGCGTGGAGGTCGTCACGACCGGGGTCCTGCTCCAGCGGCTCCAGCGGGACCAGGAGCTCGCGGGCGTCGACGTGGTCGTGCTCGACGAATGTCACGAGCGGCATCTGGACGCCGACACGGTGGCCGCGTTCCTGCTCGACGTGCGGGCCGCCCTCCGTCCCGAACTGCGGCTGGTCGCCGCGTCCGCGACGACGGACGCCGGGGGCTGGGCCCGGCTGCTGGGCGACGCGCCGGTCGTCGAGGCGACGGGGGTCTCGTATCCGGTCGAGACGGTCTGGGCGCCGCCCGCGCGCCCCGTACGGCCCCCGCACGGGATGCGGGTCGATCCGGCCCTGCTGACCCATGTGGCGTCCACGGTGCGGCGGGCGCTGGCCGAGCGCTCGGGTGACGTCCTGTGCTTCCTTCCCGGGGTCGGGGAGATCGCGCGGGTGGCCGGGCAGCTCGGCGGTATCGGGGACGTCGACGTCCTTCAGGTGCACGGCCGGGCTCCGGCGGCGGTGCAGGACGCGGTGCTCACGGCCGCTACGCGGCGCCGGGTGGTCCTCGCGACCTCGGTCGCCGAGTCGTCGCTGACGGTTCCGGGAGTGCGGGTGGTCGTGGACTCCGGGCTCGCGCGCGAGCCGAGGGTGGACCACGCGCGCGGGCTGAGCGCCCTGGCGACCGTACGGGCCTCGCAGGCGGCCGGGCGGCAGCGGGCGGGGCGCGCGGGCCGTGAGGCCCCGGGCGCGGTCTACCGCTGCTGGGCGGAGGCGGAGGACAGCCGTCTGGCACGGTTCCCGGACCCCGAGATCAAGGTGGCCGACCTGACGGCGTTCGCGCTCCAGGCGGCCTGCTGGGGTGATCCCGGGGCGACGGGGCTGGCCCTGCTGGATCCGCCGCCGGGCGGGGCGATGGCGGCGGCGCGGACCGTCCTGTCGGCCGTGGGCGCGGTCGACGCCGCGGGGCGCGCGACGGAACGCGGTGTGCGCATGTCCCGTCTGGGTCTGCACCCCCGGCTGGCGCGCGCCCTGCTGGACGCGACCCCGCTCGTCGGCGCGGCCCGGGCCGCCGACGTGGTCGCCCTGCTGAGCGAGGAGCCCCCGCGCGAGTACGGCGACGACCTGGCCGCGGCCTGGCGCACCGCCCGGCGCGGCGGCGACGCCTACGCGGCCCGCTGGCGCGCCGAGTCCCGCCGCCTGCGCTCGTCTGCGGCCGGCCTCGCGGACGCCTCGGTCCCCTCAGGTTCGGCCTCCTCCTCCGCCGCCGCCGCCTCGGCTTCGGCTTCGGCCTCCGCACCCGGTGCTGACACCGGCACCGGCTCCGGCTCCGGCTCCGGCTCCGGCTCCGGCTCCGGCTCCGGCTCCGGCCAAGCGTCCCCTTCGGGCTCCCCTTCCCCCGGCTCCTCCTCTACTTCCTCTGCCTCCCCTACCTCTCCCGTCTCCTCTGCCTCCCCTACCTCTCCCATCTCCTCTATCTCCTCTGTCCCACCTTCCTCTCCGGGCGGGCGTGTCGGGGAGCCGCATCCTGGGGACGACCGGGCGGTCGGGCTTGTGGCCGCTCTGGCGTTCCCCGAGCGTGTCGCGCATCTGCGGGGCGGCTCTCACCTCATGGTCAGCGGGACCCGCGCCGACGCCGGCGAGGGTTCCGTCCTGCGCGGTGCCTCCTGGCTCGCGATCGCCGTCGCCGACCGTCCCGTCGGCAGGGGGCACGCGCGCGTGCGGCTCGCGGCGGTGATCGACGAACCGACGGCACGGCGGGCCGCCGCCGGCCTGTACGACGAGGGCGACGAGGTCCACTGGGCCGGGGGCGACGTCGTCGCCCGGCGGGTGGAGCGGCTCGGGGCGGTGGAGCTGGCCGTGCGGCCGCTGCGCGACGCGAACCCCGGCCTCGTACGAGAGGCGCTGCTCGAGGGGCTGCGGGAGGAGGGCTTCGGTCTGCTGCGGTGGTCGGCGGACGCCGAGGTGCTGCGGCAGCGGCTCGCGTTCCTGCGCCGGCGGCTCGGCGACCCGTGGCCGGACGTCTCCGCGGAGGCCCTCCACGCGCGCGTGAGCGAGTGGCTGGAGCCGGAGCTGAGCCGTGCGCGGCGGCGCGCGGATCTGGCGCGGATCGAGGCCGGACAGGCGCTGAACCGGCTGCTGCCCTGGGCCACGGGGGAGGCGGCCCGGCTGGACGAGCTGGCGCCCGAGCGGATCGAGGTGCCGAGCGGGTCGAGGATCCGCGTCGACTACGCCGATCCGGCGCAGCCGGTGCTCGCCGTGAAGCTGCAGGAGATGTTCGGGCTCCAGGCGTCTCCGGCGGTGGCCGGTGTGCCCGTACTCGTGCATCTCCTGTCTCCCGCGGGGCGGCCCGCCGCGGTGACCGCCGATCTGGCGTCCTTCTGGAAGGACGGCTACAAGGGCGTACGGGCCGAGCTGCGCGGCCGCTATCCCAAGCACCCGTGGCCCGAGGACCCGGCGACCGCCGAGGCGACGCGGTACACGAACGCGCGGCTCAGGCGCTGACGGGCTCGGGGTCGGCGGCGGGGGCGGGCGCGGGTTCGCCGGGCCTGCGGCCGCGGGCCTCCAGGTACAGCGAGAGCGACAACAGGACCGCGCCCAGGAACAGGAAGCCCCAGGGGAGGTACGAGGTCATCATCAGGACCAGGGTGCGGTTGGACTTGACGAGGTCGACGGTGTGCCGGATGTAGTCCTCGCGCATCTTCACGTCCCCGGAGAACGCGGTCACCTTGTCGCGGCCGCCCAGGAGTGTGCCGCCGCGGAGCTCCTCCTTGTGGATCTCCTCGCCGTTGACGGGCGCTCCGGTGACCGGTTCGACCCAGAACTTGCGGACCGTGGTGTACCAGCGGGTGGTGCCGGTCTTGTCGAGGGACTCGGGGGTGACGCCCTGGACGGGCATGACCTTGGGGAACTTCACCTTCGTCCAGGGGATGGTCTGCTCGAAGTAGTAGACCTTGACGCCCCGGAAGGTCGTGGTGCCCTTGTAGTGGATGGGCGCCGAGGTGCGGGTCTGCGCGTCGAAGTACTCGTAGTCCCGTTTCTCGGTCCTGAAGGGCCACTTGAACTCGATGCCCTGGCGGGTGACCGGGTCGCCGTCGACGGACTCGCCGGTGGCGTGGACGGGCTCCTGGCTGTGCGCGTCGAAGATGTAGCGCTCGGGGAGCTTGGAGACCATCTTCCCGTCGGGGCCCCGGACGTAGGAGAGGGAGTCCCAGACGACGACGTCACGGCCGGCGGTCCGCTCGATCTTCTCGGAGGCCTCGACGTTGCCCTTGAGGGTCTGGACGACGGTGACCTTGGAGACCTTCCTGGCCGTCATGGTGCCGTAGTCGAGGAGGGTCGCGTCCTTCGCCTCCAGGACCATGTCCTGGTACTGGCCGGCGGGGATCTTGGCCAGGCGCGGGAAGGCGTACCAGCGCAGCAGCGGGGACAGCGCCGCGAAGAACACGGCGAGCGCGAGCAGGATCAGGCTTGCCTTGCGGCGCATCTCGACGGCCCTCCCGGTGCGTGCGTCAGGGGTGCTTGGGGACGGTGGTGAGCAGCGGTTTCGGCGAGGTGTGTCCGGCCGGCGAGCCCATGGCCGTGACGGTCAGGACCAGCGCGAGTGCCGCGGCGAGACCGGTCGCGGCGGCGATGAGGGCACGCATGCGGGCCTCCCGGGGCCAGGAGCTGATACATCGTCAGGTCCGGCACCGTAGCAACGGCGGGGCGAGATGAGAACACGTCGTGCACACAACGGATCAGGGCGCCCCCGCGGCGTGAGCCGGGAGGCGCCCTGGAGGCGAGCTGTGCCGCGCGGTGGCGGCTCGGTTCTAGGAGGCGGTGGGGGAGGCGCTGGGCGTGGCGGTGGCGGGAGCTGCGGCCACCGTCAGTTCGACGGTCAGGGTCGCCCCGCCCGTGGTGGTGACGCGGAGCAGGAAGGTGCCGGTGGTGTCGTCGGCGTACAGCTTCGGCAGCTTGAGCAGGCCGTCCGCGTCGGTGGTCAGGGCGCCGAGGGTGCGTACGGGCTTGCCGTCCGCGTCCTTGAAGTAGGGGCCCGTGTCGTTCTCGCCCGCGTCGTCGGCCGACTTGACCAGGGTGGCGGTCGCGGCGACCTTGCCCGCCGCCGCACCCTTGTAGGTGGCCTTCACCTCGACCTGGTCGGCGAACTCGCCGCCCGGCACGCAGGTCAGCGCGGTGTCGGCGGTGCGGGCCAGGGCGTCGGCCTGGCGCGCGGTGACGCTCGCCGTGTAGTCGAGTCCGGCCATGACGCGGCCCACGACGGTGACGCGCACGGTGAAGTCGCCCGTCTTCTCACCCGCCACGAGCGCGGGCGCGGTGGCCATGCCGAGTCCGTTGGTGACCAGCGTGGCGACACTCTCGCCGCCGGTGAAGGTCGCGTCGGTGTCGCCGACGATGGTGAACCGCACCCGGACCTTCGCCACCGGCTTGTCGGCCTTGTCGTCGGTGCGCACGGCGACCTTCTGCGCGAACGTGTCCCCGGCGGTCGCCGTGAGCTTGCCCGCGCCCACGTTCGTCAGGTGGTCCACCGTCTCGGTGGGTGTCGGCGTGGACGTGGGCGGAGTCGTCGGGGGCTGTGTGGCCGGCGGGGTCGGGGTGGCGGGAGGGGTCGGCTTCGGAGCGGGGCTCGACGGGCCGCCACCCGGGCCGGGGCTGCTCGGCGAGGACGGCTCCGTGGGACCGGGGCTCGGCGAGGTGGGCTCGTCGCTGTTGTGCGAGGGCAGCGATCCGGTGCCGTCCGGCACCTCGTGCGTGCCCTTGCGGTAGTACTCCAGCCACGACAGGACGGTGTTGAGGTACGCCGTCGACTTGTTGTAGCTGAGGATCGCCGCGTTCATCTGCGCCTGGACCGCCATGTCGTGGTCGAAGCGGCACAGGTAGTGCCCGGCGGCCAGCGCCGCGTCGTAGATGTTGTTCGGGTCCTTCTTGCCGTCACCGTTGCCGTCACGGCCCGCCCACTCCCAGGTGGAAGGGATGAACTGCATCGGCCCGACGGCACGGTCGAAGGTGCTGTCGCCGTCGTACGCGCCGTTGTCGGTGTCCTTGATGTTGGCGAATCCGTAGCCGTTCAGGACCGGGCCGAGAATGGGCGACAGGGTCGTGCCGTTCGCGTCGACACGGCCGCCGCGGGCCTGGCCCGACTCGACCTTGCCGATGGCGGCGAGGAGCTGCCAGGGCAGGTTGCAGGTCGGCTTGGACTCGCGCAGCGACGCCTCGGCCTGCTTGTAGGCGTCCAGCACGGTGGCGGGGATGCCCGCCTCGGCGGCGCCCGTGGCGGCGGGCGTGTCGCTTCCCGTGGTCGGCGCGGGGTTGGGGCTCTGCAGCGGCGGAAGGTCCGTGAAATAGCGGCCGTTGCCGGTCGCGGTGCCGTCATCGCCCGCGTCGCCGGTACCCAGGCCGAGGTCGGCGCCCGCCGACTGCCGGCCGTGGTCGTCGGTGATCGCTCCCGGGCCCTGGGAGGCGGACAGAGCCGCGACCGCGAGCGCGGCCACAGCGGTGGTTGCCGCGCCCTTGCGCAGCCTCCTGCCGAATTGCGCCGCCATCGAGTGACCCCTCCCACGGACGACCGGTGTGACCCCGTCGCCTCTCCGTCCTGCGCTGCCGCTGTCCGCAGCCGTGCTCCCCGCACGGCAACCCAAGCGACCCTACGACAACTTCCGTCGCCCAGAGACCTGTTCGCGCCCGATATTCACCAGTTGGCCATGAGCCGTCGTCCCGCATACTGGCCTCCGGTGATCAACCGGCCGACCATAGCCGGTCAACAGGAGACGCAGGGGGACGATTTGCCCTTCACTCTCAGTCACGCGGCCGCCGTGCTGCCCGCGATCCGCAGGAACGGAAACGGCCGCGGGCGATTGATTCCCGCCGTTCTCGTGGCAGGTTCCTTCGCTCCCGACATGACCTACTACGCGGCGAGCGCGGTACCCGGGGCGATGGAGTTCGGTACGTTCACCCACACGTTCACCGGCGTGTTCACGGTCGATGTGGTCATCGCATGGGCACTGGTGGGAGCCTGGCTGGTGCTGCGCGAACCGCTGGTGGCGTTGATGCCCGCGGCACGACAGGGGCGCACGGCACAGCTTCTGCGCTGTGGAGCCGCGCGTGAGCCGGTGTGTGCGCCGACCGTTCTCCGCTGGTACGCCTCCGCGGTGCTCGGCGCGCTGACGCATGTCGTATGGGACGCGTTCACCCATCACGACCGGTGGGGCGTGGAGCTCTTCCCCGTCCTCGGACACACCCTCGCGGGCTCGCCGCTCTACTGGTACGTCCAGTACGGCAGTTCGGCGGTCGCGGCCGTCGTGATCGTGACGTGGGTGCTGCTCGCGCTGCGCCGCGCCCCGAACGGTCCCGCCGTCGCCGTGCCCGTCCTGTCCACCGCCGACCGCCGGCTGGCCGCGACGGTGATCGGCGGCCTCGTACTGGCCGCCGCGGTGCAGCGGGCGGTGCGCTGGTGGGCGTACTGGAAGTCCGTCGCGAAGCCGTGGGAGCTCATTCCGGCGCTGTGCTTCGGCGGGGGCGCCGGACTGGTGATCGGCCTTTTCCTGTACGTCCTCGCGGTCAGGATCTGGCGTCCCGCTCCGGCTCGTCCCGCCCCTGAGGCGGCGCGTACGGAACCGAGCCGTCCCGCCGCCCGCTGACCGCCCCGCCCGCGGTGAGACCCCGGAGCAGCCCGCGCCCCCGGCCGATGCCCCGGTGCACGGCCCGGGCGACCCGCTCGACGACACGGGCGCGGTACGGCACCGTCGGATGGTCGTACGACAGGACGACGACCCGGTAACTGCGGGCCGGGCCGGTGAAGGAACCGACGCCGTGGACACGGCCGCCGTTCGCGGCCCGGGGCAGCCGGCCGGTCGAGATGTGCGCCCCCGGACGGCGCGACGGGCCGGGGAACGCGCCGCGAGGGCGGCCGTCGCGGAGCCGCGTGAACTCCCGCAGGCGCCGCGCGCCGGCCCTGCAGAACGCGCGGGCGCCGGACACCACCACCGCCGGCCACCGCCTCGGCCGGTCGCGGGCCTGGCCGCCTGCCTCGTCGTCGGGCACCGACACCAGGACCGTGCCCGGGCGCGCGGACAGCGCCGCCTGAAGATCGCGGGACAGCCGGGCCCCGAAATCCTCGTCACGAGAGGAACCGCCGGACCCCAGGAGCTGGGCGGTGCCCGCTCCGGCCGCGACCGCGGGTACCGGCGCGAGCAGCACCGGGACGACGGCCGCGGCCACCGTCGCGGTCGCGACCACCACGGTCGTGGCCACGGCCGTACGGCGGTGCAGCGTGCGTATACCCATGCCCGCATCCTTACGTCGCCCTCCGGCCCGGGGCTCCCTGTGAGAGCCACGCGAGTGACGCGCCCGCACAAGCACCCGAGCCGCCCGCACCGCGGCCGGAGACGCCCGAGGGCCGCGGGTCCCGCACCTCGTAGTGCCGGACCAGCGGCTCTCGGAAGCAGGCGCCCCGTACCCAGGGCCTGCCGTTTGGATCATGCGGCCGGACGCGGGACAGGGCACCTCACCTCGGCGCCACCTGCCCCAGACGACAAGCCCTAGTGCGCGGCCGACTCCCAGTCCCGGCCCACGCCGACGGAGACGTCCAGCGGGACATCGAGCCGCACCGCCGACGCCATCTCGTGGCGCAGCAGCTCCTCGGTCCTCTCCCGCTCACCGGGAGCGATCTCCAGGACGATTTCGTCATGGACCTGGAGCAGCATGCGGGAGTCCAGCTTCGCCTCGCGCAGCGCCCGGTCCACGTTGAGCATCGCGATCTTCACAATGTCGGCGGCCGTGCCCTGGATGGGCGCGTTCAGGGCCATGCGCTCGGCCGCCTCACGGCGCTGACGGTTGTCGCTGTTGAGATCCGGCAGATAGCGGCGGCGCCCGAACAGCGTCGCCGTGTAGCCCGTGGCCCGGGCCTCGTCGACCGCACGGCGCAGATAGTCCCGTACACCGCCGAAGCGCTCGAAGTACGTGTCCATCAGCCCACGGGCCTCGCCCGCCTCGATGTTGAGCTGCTGGGACAGACCGAACGCCGACAGCCCGTACGCGAGGCCGTACGACATCGCCTTGATCTTGCGGCGCATCTCGGCGTCGACCGCGGACCGCTCCACCGAGAACACCTGGGAGGCGACGGTGGTGTGCAGGTCCTCACCGGAGGTGAACGCCTCCAGCAGCCCCTCGTCCTCGGACAGATGGGCCATCACCCGCAGTTCGATCTGGCTGTAGTCCGCGGTCATCAGGCACTCGAAGCCCTCACCGACGACGAAGCCGCGGCGGATCGCCCGGCCCTCGTCCGTGCGCACCGGGATGTTCTGCAGGTTCGGATCGGTCGACGACAGCCGGCCGGTCGCCGCCACCGTCTGGTTGTACGTGGTGTGGATACGGCCGTCCGCGGCGATCGACTTGATCAGCCCCTCGACGGTAACGCGCAGCTTGGCCTGCTCACGGTGACGCAGCATGATCACGGGCAGTTCGTTCTCGGTCTGCGCCGCCAGCCAGGCCAACGCGTCCGCGTCCGTCGTGTAACCCGTCTTCGTCTTCTTCGTCTTGGGCAGGGCCAGTTCGCCGAAGAGGACTTCCTGGAGCTGCTTGGGCGAACCGAGGTTGAACTCGTGCCCGGCCGCCGCGTGCGCCTCCTTCACCGCCTGCTGCACCGCGCCGGCGAACGTCTGCTCCATGGTCTCCAGGTGCGCCCGGTCCGCCGCGATGCCGTACCGCTCCAGCCGCGCCAGCAGGCTGGACGTGGGCAGCTCCATGTCCCGCAGCAGATCCGCCGCGCCGACCTCCTTGAGCTTCTCCCCGAACGCCTCCCCGAGATCGAGGATCGTGCGGGCCTGCGCCATCAGCGCGTCGGCCTCGGCCTGCTCGTCCGTACCGAAGGCGAGCTGTCCGTCGGCAGCGGCGGCGGGCCCCAGCTCCCGGCCCAGATACTCCAGGGACAGCGCGTCCAGCGCGAAGGAACGGCGGCCCGGCTTGACCAGATAGGCGGCGAGCGCCGTGTCCATGGTCACCCCCTCGATGGTCCAGCCGTGCTCGGCGAAGACCCGCATCACACCCTTGGCGTTGTGCATGACCTTGGGCCTGTGCGGGTCGGCGAGCCACGCGGCGAACGCGTTCTCGTCGGACTCGTCCAGCCGGGACGGGTCGAACCAGACCGCCGGTCCCGCACCCGCCGCGAGCGCCACCTCGGCGACCGACCCCGAACCCAGCGCCCACGAGTCGACCGTGGACACACCCAGCACCCCGCTGCCGTGTTCGGCGAGCCACGGCTTCAGTTCGCCCGCGCCCAGCACCGTGCCGTCGATCTCGACGCCCTCGACGACGGGCCGCGCCTCCTCGGCCTCCGCGGCCCCCGGGTCCACGGCGAGAAGCCTTTCCCGCAGCGAGGGGTTACGGATCTCCAGGGTGTCCAGGACCATCGCGAGCGCCGTACGGTCGTACGCGGCCCGCTCCAGGTCCGCCACCGTCCGGGGCAGCTCGACGTCCTTGACCATCTCCGTGAGACGGCGGTTGAGCTTCACCGCCTCCAGGTGGTCACGCAGATTCTGCCCGGCCTTGCCCTTGACCTCGTCGACCCGCTCGACCAGCTCCGCGAACGAACCGAACTGGTTGATCCACTTCGCGGCCGTCTTCTCGCCCACACCGGGAATGCCCGGCAGGTTGTCCGACGGGTCACCGCGCAGCGCCGCGAAGTCCGGATACTGCGCCGGCGTCAGCCCGTACTTCTCGAAGACCTTCTCCGGGGTGAACCGGGTCAGCTCGGAGACACCCTTCGTCGGATACAGGACCGTCGTGTGCTCCGAGACGAGCTGGAAGGAGTCACGGTCACCCGTGACGATCAGCACGTCGAAGCCCTCGGCCTCGGCCTGCGTGGCGAGCGTCGCGATGATGTCGTCGGCCTCGAAGCCGTCCACCGCGAAGCGCTGCGCGTGCATCGCGTCCAGCACCTCGCCGATCAGCTCGACCTGCCCCTTGAACTCGTCCGGGGTCTTCGACCTGTTCGCCTTGTACTCGGTGAACTCCTCGGAACGCCACGTCTTGCGGGACACGTCGAACGCCACCGCGAAATGCGTGGGCGACTCGTCGCGCAGCGTGTTCGCCAGCATCGACGCGAAACCATAGATGGCGTTCGTCGGCTGACCCGTCGCGGTGGTGAAGTTCTCCGCGGGCAGCGCGAAGAACGCGCGGTAGGCCAGCGAGTGCCCATCCATGAGCATCAGGCGCGGGCGGCCCGTACCTGCGATGTTCTCGGTCTTCTTCGATGCTGTCTCTGCCACACCCCCGATCCTGCCACGACCCACTGACATCGAGAGCCGTCCCGGCCCGGCACACTCCTCCCCCTCCCGGATTCCCCCGGGCCCACGGCCATCGCCGTCGGCCACGCGTGCGAGGATCCAAGCGGTACGAAGTCACGCACACCGACGTGCGCACGCGAAGGGGTTCAGCGATGGCCAGCAAGCCGCCGAAAAGCGATCCGGTCCAGGACGCGCCGCAGGTATCCGGACCGAAGCACGCCGCGGCCGGGCTCCCCGCCATCGGACACACCCTGCGCATCGCGCAGCAGCAGATGGGCGTCCGCCGCACCGCGCTCACCCTCCTGCGCGTCAACCAGAAGGACGGCTTCGACTGCCCCGGCTGCGCCTGGCCCGAGCCCGAGCACCGGCACGCCGCGGAGTTCTGCGAGAACGGCGCCAAGGCCGTCGCCGAGGAAGCCACCCTGCGCCGGGTGACCCCCGACTTCTTCGCCGCGCACCCCGTCTCCGACCTCGCCGGCCGCAGCGGCTACTGGCTCGGCCAGCAGGGCCGCCTCACCCACCCCATGTACCTGGCCGAGGGCGCCGACCACTACGAGCCCATCGCCTGGGAACGCGCCTTCGGCATCGTCGCCGAGGAACTCGCCGCGCTCGGCTCCCCGGACGAAGCCCTCTTCTACACATCGGGCCGCACCAGCAACGAGGCCGCCTTCCTCTACCAGCTCTTCGCCCGCGAACTCGGCACGAACAACCTGCCGGACTGCTCGAACATGTGCCACGAGTCGTCCGGCTCCGCGCTGAACGAGACCATCGGCATCGGCAAGGGCAGCGTCCTGCTCGACGACCTCTACCGCGCGGACCTGATCATCGTCGCCGGGCAGAACCCCGGCACGAACCACCCGCGCATGCTCTCCGCCCTGGAGAAGGCCAAGGCCAACGGCGCGAAGATCATCACCGTCAACCCGCTGCCCGAAGCGGGCATGGAGCGCTTCAAGAACCCGCAGACACCCCAGGGCATGATCAAGGGCGCCGCGCTCACCGACCTCTTCCTCCAGATCCGCATCGGCGGCGACCAGGCCCTCTTCCGCCTGCTGAACAAACTGATCCTCGACACCGAGGGCGCCGTCGACGAGACGTTCGTCGCCGAACACACCCACGGCTTCGAGGACTTCGCCGAGGCCGCCCGCGCGGCCGACTGGGACGAGACGCTCACCGCGACCGGCCTCACCCGCGACAGCATCGACGAGGCCCTGAAGATGGTCCTCGCCTCACAGCGCACCATCGTGTGCTGGGCGATGGGCCTCACCCAGCACAAGCACTCCGTCCCCACCATCCGCGAAGTCGTCAACTTCCTGCTGCTGCGCGGCAACATCGGCCGCCCCGGCGCCGGCGTCTGCCCCGTCCGCGGACACTCCAACGTCCAGGGCGACCGCACGATGGGCATCTTCGAACGCCCCGCCCCCGCCTTCCTCGACGCCCTGGAGAAGGAGTTCGGCTTCAAGCCGCCCCGCGAACACGGCTACGACGTCGTACGGGCCATCCGCGCGCTGCGCGACGGCGACGCGAAGGTCTTCTTCGCCATGGGCGGCAACTTCGTGTCCGCCTCCCCCGACACTGACGTCACCGAGGCGGCCATGCGACGCGCCCGGCTCACCGTCCACGTCTCCACCAAGCTGAACCGCTCGCACGTCGTCACCGGAGCGCGCGCCCTCATCCTGCCCACCCTCGGACGCACCGAGCGCGACCTCCAGGGCGGCGGCGAGCAGTTCGTGACCGTCGAGGACTCCATGGGCATGGTGCACGCCTCACGCGGCCGCCTGGAGCCCGCGAGCCCCCATCTGCTGTCCGAGCCCGCCATCGTCGCCCGCCTCGCCCGCAGCGTCCTCGGCGAGGCCAGCGGCACCCCCTGGGAAGAGTTCGAGAAAGACTACGCGACCATCCGCGACCGCATCGCCCGCGTGATCCCCGGCTTCCAGGACTTCAACGCGCGCGTGGCCGACCCCGCCGGCTTCGCCCTCCCCCACGCCCCCCGCGACGAACGCCGCTTCCCGACGGCCACCGGCAAGGCCAACTTCACCGCCGCGCCCGTCGAACACCCCGAACTCCCCGAAGGGCGCCTGCTGCTGCAGACCCTGCGCTCCCACGACCAGTACAACACCACCATATACGGACTCGACGACCGATACCGGGGCATCAAGAACGGCCGCCGGGTCGTCCTCGTCAACCCCGACGACGCCCGCGAACTGAAGATCGCGGACGGCTCGTACGTCGACCTCGTCGGCGAGTGGAAGGACGGCGTGGAACGGCGCGCGCCCGGCTTCCGCGTCGTGCACTACCCCACCGCCCGCGGCTGCGCCGCCGCCTACTACCCCGAGACGAACGTCCTGGTCCCCCTGGACTCAACCGCCGACACGAGCAACACCCCTGCCAGCAAATCCGTGGTCGTCCGTCTGGAACAATCGACAGCCGACTGAGCGTTCGCTCAGCAAAGGGACATCCACGACGACGTGGTCCACGACGAACGGAGCCGGGCCCCATGGGCGAACAGCACACCCCGAAGTTCCCGCAAGGGGTCATCGACGAATACGCCGCGCTCGGCGTCGACCTGCCCGCGCTCTTCTCCGCGGGCCACCTCGGCAACCGCATGGGCGTCCAGATCACCGAGGCCTCCGCGGACCGCGTCGTGGGCACCATGCCCGTCGAGGGCAACACCCAGCCCTACGGCCTGCTCCACGGAGGAGCCTCCGCCGTCCTCGCCGAGACCATCGGCTCCGTCGGCGCCATGCTCCACGGCGGCATCACCAAGATCGCCGTCGGCGTCGACCTGAACTGCACGCACCACCGCGGCGTCCGCTCCGGTCTCGTCACCGGCGTGGCCACACCCGTCCACCGCGGGCGCACCTCGGCGACGTACGAGATCGTCATCACCGGCGAGGACGGCAAGCGCGTCTGCAGCGCCCGCCTCACCTGCATCCTCAAGGACGCCCCCCAGAGCTGACCCCGGCTCCCGGGGCGCTCAGGGGTACGCGGATCCCCGGGCGTCTCGGACAGGACGCGGAAGCCCGGGCTCCCGGGGCACGCGGATCCTCGGGGGCTTCGCGGCGCGCGGATCACCCCGGCTCCCGGGGCGCTCCGGGGTACGCGGATCCCGGGCGTCTCGGACAGGACGCGGAAGCCCGGGCTCCCGGGGCACGCGGATCCTCGGGGGCTTCGCGGCGCGCGGATCACCCCGGCTCCCCCGCGGCGAGCAGATCCCGCGAGCCCCCGAAGGCCGCGCCCCGGCGGCCCCTTCACGGGGGTTCACCGGCCCACCGGAGTCACGCGGAGCCCCCGGAGTTCCGGCGGCCCGCCGAAGTCCAACCCCCGGACTCCAGGCTCCCGTTGAGCCGCGGCCCGGCGCGGCCCGCGCGAGCACGGAGAGCCGTCGCGATCGCAATCGGCGGCCCTGCCATCCCCCTCCGCGCCGCCCGTGACCGCCGAGGGGCGGCGCCCCGGTCACAAGTGCCCCGGCGGCACGCGCACTTCCTTCCGCTTCGTGGGCGGCACCGGGCGCCGCACGGCCGGCACCGCCCACCAAGTGGGCTCCGGACCGCCCGAGTTGAGCCCGGCGACCCCGCCTCCGCTGCCACTGACAGTGAGGGCCGGAAACGCCCGCCTCATCACCTTGCGCGGCTTCGTATACAACCGCGCCCGCCCACCGCCCGGCGTCCAGGCTCCCCCGCCCCGACCTGCCCGTACGCGACGACAACGCACAGCAACAGCAAAGCCTCACTTCGGCGGCACCCGGCAGACCGGCGCGAAGACCGCCTCGCGCGCCCCCCGCTTGCCCAACGCGCCCTCCCCCACACCCACTTCACTCGGCCAGGGCACCGCCGACCGCCTCACTCGGCGGTAACACACGGTTACCTCTGCCGCAATAAAGCAATCCCCCCGTCGCGAGACGCGCCGCACCACGCCCCCGAAGGCTCATCGAACCGCCACCGGGCGTACAGCTTCCGGTATCCGCCATCAACCCGGAACAGCGCGTTCTCACCATGCGAACACACAACCGCCTCCGGGGGACACGCCGAAATGCTCCGATCGTCCGCCCCACGCCCCGCAAGGCACCCCCCGGATAACAAGAGCGTCACAGCCTTCCCCACGCTCCTCCCCACCCCCCCAACCTGCGCTTATAGTCACGGCCAGTCACCGCGCCGCCGGGCGCGTCACTGCACGGCCCTGCTTCATCCAGTACGGCCCGGCGAGAAACACGGCCCCCACCCTGGGGTGCCGCGCCAGGGAGAGGATTCAACGTGCGACAGCGTTCCATGGTCATACTCACCGCCGTGCTCACGACAGGAGCACTCACGCTGACCGCCTGCGGCTCGCGCGACGACAGCGGCGACAGCAAGAGCGACAAGAAGACCGAGATCATCATCGGCGTGGACGCGCCGCTGACCGGCCAGAACTCGGCCACCGGTCTCGGCATCCAGGGCGGCGTCCAGATCGCCGTGGACGACGCCAACAAGAACAACACCGTTCCCGGCGTGACCTTCAAGGTCAAGGCGCTCGACGACAAGGCCATCCCGGCCTCCGGCCAGGCCAACGCCACCCAGCTCGTCCAGGACGACAAGGTCCTCGGCGTGGTCGGCCCGCTGAACTCCGGCGTCGCCACCCAGATGCAGCAGGTCTTCGACACCGCCAACCTCGTCGAGATCTCGCCGTCCAACACGGCGCCCGAGCTCACCCAGGGCAAGAACTGGCAGACCGCCAAGACCCGCCCGTTCAAGACCTACTTCCGCACCGCCACCACCGACGCCCTCCAGGGCGGCTTCGCGGCCGACTACGCGTACAACACGCTGAAGAAGCGCAAGGTGTACGTCGTCGACGACAAGCAGACCTACGGTGCCGGCCTCGCCAAGCTCTTCAAGGCGGGCTTCACCAAGGCCGGCGGCAAGCTCGCGGGCGAGGACCACGTCAACACCGGCGACACGGACTTCTCCGCCCTCGTCACCAAGATCAAGAACTCCAAGGCCGACCTCGTCTACTACGGTGGCCAGTACGACGAGTCCGAGAAGCTCACCAAGCAGCTCAAGGACGGCGGAGCCAAGATCCCGCTGTTCGGTGGCGACGGCATGTTCTCCGACACCTACATCCAGACCGCCGGCAAGCCCTCCGAGGGTGACCTCGTCACCTCCGTCGGCCAGCCCGTCGACTCCCTCGCCTCCGCCGCCGACTTCATCAAGAAGTACAAGGCGTCCGGCCTCAAGGGCGACTACGGCACCTACGGCGGCTACTCCTACGACGCCGCCACGGCCATCATCAAGGCCATCGGCGCTGTCGTGAAGGACGGCAAGATCCCGGACGGCGCCCGCGCCAAGATCGTCGCCGAGGTCCAGAAGACGAAGTTCGACGGCATCGCCGGCCCCGTCTCGTTCGACGAGTACGGCGACACCACGAACAAGCAGCTCACCGTCTACCAGGTCGTCGACGGCAAGTGGAAGGCCGTCAAGAGCGGTACGTTCAACGGCTGATCAGCAACACCCGGGACACTCCGGTGGATCGGTTCACCGCCAGGCGACGGCGCCCCGAGCGGCACCACACGCCCGGTCCGATCCACCGGACAGGCCCTCCGCACAACCTCAGGGCCGCGCGGCCACGACCACACGTCACCGCGCGGCCCGCTCCATACGCCCTGATCAACTCTCCCCACCACATGGAGGCCACGCGGTGAACACCCTGCCGCAGCAGCTGGCCAACGGGCTGTTCCTCGGCTCGATGTACGGGCTGATCGCCATCGGCTACACGATGGTGTACGGCATCGTCCAGCTCATCAACTTCGCCCACGGCGAGATCTTCATGACCGGCGGCTTCGGCGCACTCTCGGTCTACCTGTACGTTCTGCCAAACGGCACATCCATGTGGATAGCCCTCCCAGCGATGCTGATAGGCGGCGGAATCGTCTCCGTCCTCATCGCCGTCGGGGCCGAACGCTTCGCCTACCGACCACTGCGCGGAGCACCACGCCTCGCCCCGCTCATCACCGCCATCGGTCTGTCCCTGGCCCTCCAGCAGATCGTCTTCAACACCTACCCCGACGCCAAGACCGACCTGACGTTCCCCCAGCTTCCCTTCGGTCCCTGGCACATCGGCTCCGTCAGCATCCAGAGCGGTTCGGTCTTCGTCATCGTCGCCGCCCCCCTGTGCATGGCGGCCCTCGCCCTCTTCGTCAGCCTCTCCCGCACCGGCCGCGCCATGCAGGCCACCGCGCAGGACCCTGACACCGCACAGCTCATGGGCATCGACACCAACCGCATCATCGTCATCGCCTTCGCCATCGGCGGCTTCTTCGCCGCCGTCGCGGCCGTCGCCTACGGACTGCGCTACGGCACCGTCAAGTACGACATGGGCTTCCAGATGGGCCTCAAGGCCTTCACCGCGGCCGTCCTCGGCGGCATCGGCAACATCTACGGCGCCATGATCGGCGGCCTCGTCCTCGGCCTCGCCGAGACCATGGCCACCAGCTACATCGACGGCATCCCCGGCATGCAGCAGCTCGGCGGCGGCGGCTGGTCCTCCGTCTGGGCCTTCGTACTCCTCATCCTCGTACTGCTGTTCAGGCCACAGGGCCTCGTCGGCGAACGCGTCGCGGACAGGGCGTGAGCACCATGGCAACCACCGAGACCACCACCCCCCAGCGCGGCCTGATCGCGCTCCCCGAGAGCGCGGCCCGCGTCCTCGTCACGGTCGGCGCCATCGCCACCATCGCCAGCACCTTCATGTCCTGGACCTACACGTCCGACTTCCCCGGGGACCTCACCTACTACGGCTCCCCGGCCGGACTCCAGGTCCTCGACATCGTCGCCGGCGTCCTCACCCTGCTGTTCGCGCTGACCCTCTGGAACGTCCGCGGCCTCGGCTGGCTCAACCCGGCGGGCGCCACCCAGCCCGTCGTCCTCGCCGCCGCCTCCGCGTTCGCCGTGAGCTGGTTCAGCGCCATCGCCATCGCCGTCGACCTCAAGGGCCTCGTCGCACTCGACCCCGGCGCCTACGTCGCCGCCGTCGGCTCCCTGATCGCCCTCCTCGGCACCCTGGCACTCCCCAAGCCCGGTGACACCTTCAAGGACTACGTCACCAAGCCCGGCCTCATCCCGCCGGCCGCCAAGCTGCCCGGCTGGGTCGAGCGCCTCGTCATCACCGGCGCCACCGCCGTCGCGCTCACCGCGTTCACGTACGGCATCGGCGTCGACCCCGACGCGAGCGAAACGTTCCTGGGCTACCTGCTCCTCGTCGTCTTCGGCACCTGGGCCCTCCAGACCGCCGGACTCTTCGACCGCTTCGCCCAGCTCAACGCCCGCCACAAGGGATTCGCCACCACCATGGCGTTCCTCGCCGCGGCGATCTTCCCCTACTTCGCGAACAACGAGCACAACTCCAACGTCGGTGTGAGCATTCTCGTCGTCGGCACCGTCGCCCTCGGCCTCAACATCGTCGTCGGCCTCACCGGACTCCTCGACCTCGGATACGTCGCCTTCCTCGGCGTCGGCGCCTACGCCGCGGCCCTCGTCTCCGGCTCCGAGTTCTCCCGCTTCTCCGGCGTCCAGTTCCCCTTCTGGGCCGCCATGCTCACCGGCATGGCAGCATCGCTCGTCTTCGGCGTCCTCATCGGCGCCCCCACCCTGCGACTGCGCGGCGACTACCTCGCCATCGTGACCCTGGGCTTCGGAGAGATCTTCCGCATCGCCGTCAACAACCTCGACGGCGCCTCCGGACCCAACCTCACCAACGGCCCCAACGGCATCTCCATGATCCCGGACCTCAACATCTTCGGGTTCGACTTCGGCACCAGCCACGACGTCGCCGGCCACGCCCTCGGCCGCTTCGCCAACTACTTCCTGCTGATGCTGCTCATCACCGGACTCGTCGTCGTCGTCTTCTCCCGCGCCGCCGACTCCCGGATCGGCCGCTCCTGGATCGCCATCCGCGAGGACGAGACCGCCGCCACCGCCATGGGCATCAACGGCTTCCGCGTCAAGCTCGTCGCCTTCGCCCTCGGCGCCTCCCTCGCCGGCCTCGCCGGAACGGTCAGCGCCCACGTCGGCTACAGCGTCAACCCGGCCCCGTACCAGTTCGCCGGCTCCGTACCCCCGAACTCCGCCTTCCTCCTCGCGGCGGTCGTTCTCGGCGGCATGGGCACCGTCAGCGGACCCATCCTCGGCGCCACCCTGCTCTACCTCCTCCCTGAGAAGCTCCAGTTCCTCAAGGAGTACCAACTCCTCGCCTTCGGCGTCGCGCTCGTCCTCCTCATGCGCTTCCGCCCCGAAGGCATCATCGCCAACCGCCGCAACCAGCTCGAATTCCACGAGAGCGACGACAGCGACGAGCCCGTCCACATCCCCGAACAAGGCCTGCCCGACTCCACCGTCGGCGTCACCAAGGCAGGGGCGTAACCAACATGACCACCACCACAGCCCCCAGCCCCGTCCTCGAAGCCACCGGCGTCACCATGCGCTTCGGCGGCCTCACCGCCGTCCGCAGCGTCGACCTCACGGTCAACGCCGGAGAGATCGTCGGCCTCATCGGCCCCAACGGCGCGGGCAAGACCACCTTCTTCAACTGCCTCACCGGCCTCTACGTCCCCACCGAGGGCAAAGTCGCCTACAAGGGCAAGGTCCTGCCCCCCAAGCCGCACCTGGTCACCAGCGCCGGCATCGCCCGCACCTTCCAGAACATCCGGCTCTTCGCCAACATGACCGTCCTGGAAAACGTGCTCGTCGGACGCCACACCCGCACCAAGGAAGGCCTCTGGTCGGCCCTCCTCCGCGGCCCCGGCTTCCGCAAGGCCGAAGCCGCCTCCCGCGAACGCGCCATGGAACTGCTGGAGTTCATCGGCCTCGCCCACAAGGCCGACCACCTCTCCCGCAACCTCCCCTACGGCGAACAGCGCAAGCTGGAGATCGCGCGAGCCATGGCGAGCGAGCCGGGCCTGCTCCTCCTGGACGAGCCCACCGCCGGCATGAACCCGCAGGAAACCCGCGCGACCGAAGAACTCGTCTTCGCCATCCGCGACCGCGGCATCGCCGTCCTCGTCATCGAGCACGACATGCGCTTCATCTTCAACCTGTCCGACCGCGTGGCCTGCCTCGTCCAGGGCGAGAAGCTCGTCGAAGGCACCTCCGACGTCGTCCAGGGCGACGAACGCGTCATCGCCGCCTACCTCGGCACCCCCTTCGAGGGCGCCCCCGGCGCCGACGAACTCGCCGAGGTCGAGGCCGCCGAAGCCGCCGGAGCGGCCGCGGACGCCCAGCCGACGACCGAGGAAGCCGCCGACACCCCGGCAGCCGCCCCGGCCGACGACACCACGGAAGCCCCCGCGGCCGAGGAGGCCGAGGAGACCCCGGCAGCCGAGGACCGCACGGCGACCGAGGACACCACGGACACCGACGAAGCCCCCGAGGCCTCCGAGGAGCCCGCGGACGCCACCCCGTCCGAAGACTCCGACGCACCCACCGCGTCCGACGACTCCGACGCGCAGGGCAGCACCACCAAGGAAGGAAACGCCCAGTGACCGCACTGCTCGAGGTCGAAGACCTCAAGGTCGCCTACGGCAAGATCGAAGCCGTCAAGGGCATCTCCTTCACCGTCGAAGCCGGCCAGATCGTCACCCTCATCGGCACCAATGGCGCCGGCAAGACGACGACCCTGCGCACCCTCTCCGGGCTCCTCAAGCCCAGCGGAGGCCGCATCCTCTTCGACGGCCAGCCCCTCGCCAACATCCCCGCCCACAAGATCGTCTCCCTCGGGCTCGCTCACTCCCCCGAGGGACGGCACATCTTCCCCCGCCTCACCATCGCGGAGAACCTCCAGCTCGGAGCCTTCCTCCGCAGCGACAAGGCGGGCATCGAGAAGGACATCCAGCGCGCCTACGACCTCTTCCCCATCCTGGGAGAACGCCGTAAGCAGGCCGCGGGCACCCTCTCGGGCGGCGAACAGCAGATGCTCGCCATGGGACGCGCCCTCATGTCCCAGCCCAAGCTGCTCATGCTCGACGAACCCTCCATGGGCCTCTCGCCGATCATGATGCAGAAGATCCTCGCCACCATCGCCGAACTCAAGGCGTCCGGCACCACCATCCTGCTCGTCGAGCAGAACGCCCAGGCGGCGCTCTCGCTGGCCGACCAGGCCCACGTCATGGAGGTCGGCAACATCGTCCTCTCCGGCACCGGCCAGGACCTCCTCCACGACGAGTCCGTCCGCAAGGCCTACCTCGGCGAGGACTGACCCCCGCGACCCGCTCGCACGAAAAGGCCCGCACCTCCGTCAGGGGTGCGGGCCTCTTCCGTCCGCGCTTCGACACGGACCAAGCTCTGCTGGGGCGTGGTACTAGCCCTTCGCCGCCTTCTTCTCCGCGGCGTCCTCGATGACCGCCTCGGCCACCTGCTGCATCGACATACGGCGGTCCATCGACGTCTTCTGGATCCACCGGAACGCCGCCGGCTCCGTCAGGCCGTACTCCGTCTGCAGGACCGACTTCGCGCGGTCCACCAGCTTGCGCGTCTCCAGGCGCTGCGTGAGATCCGCGATCTCACCCTCCAGCGCCTTCAGCTCCGCGAACCGGGACACCGCCATCTCGATCGCCGGCACCACGTCGCTCTTGCTGAACGGCTTCACCAGGTACGCCATCGCGCCCGCGTCACGGGCCCGCTCGACGAGGTCGCGCTGCGAGAACGCGGTCAGCATCAGCACCGGGGCGATCGACTCCTCGGCGATCTTCTCCGCGGCCGAGATGCCGTCCAGCTTCGGCATCTTCACGTCGAGGATCACCAGGTCGGGCTTGTGCTCCCGGGCCAGCTCGACGGCCTGCTCACCGTCGCCGGCCTCGCCCACGACGGTGTAGCCCTCCTCCTCCAGCATCTCCTTGAGGTCGAGACGGATCAGCGCCTCGTCCTCGGCGATGACGACACGGGTCGTCAGCGGAGGCACGTGCGACTTGTCGTCGTCGGGCGCGTCTACGGGCTGGGGCGACTCGGGGGCGGTCACGGGGGCTCCTCATTGCGGGCCGGGCAGGTAGTGCTGCTTAAGAAGACTACCTAGCGGCGGCGGGCTGCGATGACCCGGTATGCTTCCGCAGAGCCACTCACGCCGGGTTGGCGCAACTGGTTGACGCGGAGGTCTCAAACACCTCTGTCCGCAAGGACATGTGGGTTCGAATCCCATACCCGGCACAGATCACCGCAAAGCGGAGGTTCACGTTCGCGTGGACCTCCGCTTTTTGCTGCACACGGTAGCGATCAGTGACTCAAGGTGGTCGCATGAACGGCCATAGCACAGAAGTACGACAGCGTGCGATCACCCTGCTGCGTGGCGGCGCCAAGAACGCGGACGTGGCGCGAAGGCTCGGCGTTCCGCTGGGCACGATTGGCTACTGGAAGCATCTTGATCGCGCCAAGCGGGGTGAGTGCCCCGGAAAACACGACCCGAGGTGCCCTCGCTGCCACGGTCGGGAGCTGGACGCTCCCGCCTACAGTTACTTACTGGGGCTGTACCTCGGCGACGGCCACATCAGTCACTACTCCGAGCACCGCGTACCCAACCTCATGATCACCTGTTGCGGGTCGTGGCCGGGCCTCATGGACCTCTGCGAGCAGGCCATGCGCGCCGTCTTCCCTGACAACTCCGTCTGCCGCGTGCGCAAGACCGGCCGCCGCAATGTCAAGGTCTACTCCAAGCATCTGCCCTGCCTGTTCCCCCAACACGGCCCCGGCAAGAAGCACGAACGCCCGATCGTGCTCGAATCCTGGCAGCAGGACATCGTCGACGCCCACCCCTGGGAGTTCATCCGAGGGCTCATCCACTCGGACGGCTGCCGCATCACCAACTGGACGACCCGCGTCGTCGGCGGGGAGCGCAAGCGCTACGAGTACCCCCGGTACTTCTTCACCAATGTCTCCGACGACATCAGGCAACTCTTCACCGACACCCTGGACAGGCTCGGCATCGGCTGGACGCACTGCACCCGGCACGGGAACCCGTACAACATCTCGGTCGCCAGGAAGGCCTCCGTGGCCCTCATGGACGCCCACGTCGGCCCCAAGTACTGAGCAGGAAGGGCCCCTCGGGCGGCTCAGGAGGGGCCCGTCGGACGTGTGGCGGCTACTTGGGGCTGTCGTCCTCGCCCACGTGGTGGACACGGACCAGGTTCGTGGTGCCGGAGACTCCGGGCGGGGAGCCGGCGGTGATCACGACGATGTCGCCCTTGGCGCAGCGGCCGTACTTCAGGAGGAGTTCGTCGACCTGGTCGACCATGGCGTCGGTGGAGTCGACGTGGGGGCCGAGGAAGGTTTCGACGCCCCAGGTGAGGTTGAGCTGGGAGCGGGTGGCGGGGGTGGGGGTGAAGGCGAGGAGGGGGATGGGTGAGCGGTAGCGGGACAGGCGGCGGACGGTGTCGCCGGACTGGGTGAAGGCGACGAGGAACTTGGCGCCGAGGAAGTCGCCCATTTCCGCCGCGGCTCGGGCGACGGCGCCGCCCTGGGTGCGGGGTTTGTTGCGGTCGGTCAGCGGGGGCAGCCCCTTGGCGAGGATGTCCTCCTCGGCGGCTTCGACGATGCGGCTCATCGTCCTGACCGTCTCGATGGGGTATTTGCCGACGCTGGTCTCGCCGGAGAGCATCACGGCGTCGGTGCCGTCGATGACGGCGTTGGCGACGTCGGAGGCTTCGGCGCGGGTGGGGCGGGAATTGTCGATCATCGAGTCGAGCATCTGGGTGGCGACGATGACCGGCTTGGCGTTGCGTTTGGCGAGTTTGATGGCGCGCTTCTGGACGATGGGGACTTGTTCGAGCGGCATTTCGACGCCGAGGTCGCCGCGGGCGACCATGATGCCGTCGAATGCGGCGACGATGTCGTCGATGTTGTCGACGGCCTGGGGCTTTTCGACTTTGGCGATGACGGGGAGGCGGCGGCCCTCCTCGTCCATGATGCGGTGGACGTCCTGGATGTCCTTGCCGCTGCGGACGAAGGAGAGGGCGATGACGTCGAAGCCGGTGCGCAGGGCCCAGCGGAGGTCGTCCTCGTCCTTGTCGGAGAGGGCGGGGACGGAGACGGCGACGCCGGGGAGGTTGAGGCCTTTGTGGTCGGAGACCATGCCGCCTTCGATGACGGTGGTGTGGACGCGGGGGCCGTCGACGGAGGTGACTTCGAGGCAGACTTTTCCGTCGTCGACGAGGATGCGTTCACCGGGAGTGACGTCGGTTGCGAGTCCGTCGTAGGTGGTTCCGCAGGAGTCGCGGTCTCCTTGGGCGCCGTGTTCGACGGTGATGGTGAAGGTGTCTCCGCGTTCAAGGAGTACGGGTCCTTCGGTGAAGCGGCCGAGGCGGATCTTCGGGCCTTGAAGGTCGCCGAGGATTCCGACGCTGCGGCCGGTTTCGTCGGAGGCTTTCCGGACGTGCCGGTAGCGCTCTTCGTGGTCGGCGTGGGTGCCGTGGCTGAGGTTGAAGCGGGCTACGTCCATTCCGGCTTCGACCAGGGCTTTGATCTGGTCGTATGAGTCGGTGGCGGGGCCCAGTGTGCAGACGATTTTCGCTCGGCGCATGATTCGAGCCTAGGCCTTACCGGTCGGTAGAGAATTGGTCGCGCATGACTACTCAACAACCTTTGCGTGAAGGGTTATTGACAACTGTTGAATTGTGCGCCGTGCCGCTCCGATGAGCGGAGCATGGTGCTCAGTGCGGCCGGCGCATTCTTCGACCTGTGCCCGTCCAGTGTGCGCCGGGCTGCGAGGTGGGTGCGCGGAAGAGTCTTGCGGTGACTTTCCGTGATGCTGTCAGGTGCGGCTAGGGCGCGTATCGAGTCGTGCTCAATTGGTGGTCCGGGTGAGGTCTTTGATCCAGATCACCGAGGCTCATAGGTGGAGGCCGGCGAGGTGGCTGTCCGGGGTTTTGTCATATCGGGTGGCGACGCCTCGCCAGGCCTTGAACTTGTTGATCAGGCGTTCGACGGTGTTCCTCTCCGCACCGTCGACACCTGCGGCTGCCACGTACGGGAAGCAGTTCAGCCGCCGGTGAAGTACGACGGCGTGCGCACTCGCATGGTGCCGACAAGCTTTCGGAGAACGGTGTCGCGCACTGGAGGGGTGCGGGCCTGGAAGACTGCGACAGTGTTTCCGACCCGAGTGAAGTGCGAGGGAGTCGAGCGGCATCAGCAGGACCAGGGCGAGGCCCACGGCTGACGACCACGGAGGCGAGCCCGACTCCGGCAGCCCGTGCCGCACGCTTCACATACCGCGGCCGTTTCACGGCTGCCGGTTCGGCCAGCGCAATGCCCACCCTGCCCCCCCCCGATTCGCACCAGAGCGTAGTGAATCAACCGCCGCCGTGGCAGTCGGCCACCTCGTCGTGCAAGACACGATAAGAGTCTCGGCTGGGGGCACGATCAGACTCCCGGGAGCGGGGCTGAGATCCAAAGGGGCCTACTTTCGGCCGATTTGATGCAAGGCGACGCCCGGGCGGCCCTTGCTCTTCACGGGGGATTCTCCGTGACCACAACAGGATCATGATGTCAGCCGACCGGTCGATGTATCGCTTTCGCGCCACAGGAGAGGGGCGATCTGCCCATTTTCTCTTGCGTCTCAGGGTTATCGCCTGCCTACAGTGATCCCACTCTCCTCGAACGCGTCTGACCAGCCGTTCGAAAAGAGGGGGGTATTGGCGCGGACCATGGGGGAGCCGCTTGCCTCTTTGTGTGATTTCCCCTGCCCGAAGAGGAGGGGTGCCGATGGCCGACGAGATGGTGTTACAGGCGCAGAAATTCGTCAACGCGACTTATGGCAGCCGCGTCGGCATGACCGTCAAGGAGGACGGGCAGACCGGCTGGAATACGATGTATGCCCTCACTCGCGCCCCGCAGTGGGAGTTGGGGATCGCTTCCCTGTCCAACAGCTTCGGACCCGGAACATTGTCCGCTCTGCAGACGAAGCATCCGGTTGTCAACGCTTCCACGGCGCCGTCGGCTGACTTCATACGCATCGTTCAGTCTGCCCTGTACTGCAAGGGCTATGACGGCGGCGGCATCGACGGCAAGTTCAGTGACCGGGTCGCTTCTTCGATCTCGCTGCTCAAGCAGCGCATGGGCGTGGACCAGGTCTACCGGGGCAGCGATCTCGTGCAGAAGGTGTTCAAGGGTCTGCTGAACGCCAGGCCTACGTGAAATTGCCGGTCACCGGAGCGGGCGACTTCTCCACGTGGGCCTCGCTGTTGGTCTCCTTCGACGACCAGTCCCGTAAGGGCGAGGCCTGCGACTGCGTCACCAAGATCACTCCGGCGCGTGCGGCGGCGCTCAAGGCGGAGGGCGTCAAGTATGTGGGCCGCTACCTGTACAACCCGGTGGCTGTTCCGACCGGCGACACGAAGGAAAAGGAGATCCAGCCCGGTGAGCTGAAGACCATCGCGGACAACGGGCTGCGCTGCTTTCCCATCTACCAGACCTATGGGCGGGGCAAGGACTCGTTCGGCGCGCCACAGGGAACGGCCGACGCCATTTCCGCTGTGATGCACGCTGAACGACACGGCTTCAAGCCGGGTACCCGTATCTACTTCGCCGTCGATTTCGACGCCGTCGACGATGAGGTCACCAGCAACATCATCCCGCATTTTCAGGGCATCAACGACGGCATCGAGTCGACCGGAGGCAAGTACCTGGTCGGCGTCTACGGGCCCAGGAACGTCTGCTCCCGGCTGTCGGAACTCAAGCTGGCGGACGCGAGTTTCGTCTCCGACATGTCGTACGCGTTCTCCGGACAACGAAGAGGTTCTGATCCGCTATCAGCGGGACCACGGAGGACGCGAAGACGGAGGGGGAAAGCGCGTGGGCCTGTACCGGATCTTCGAGAAGTACTACGCGCCGATGCGTGAACACGTCTGATGAAGAGTCTGCGGACAGCATGGCCCGCGCTGCTGGTCAACCTCCTCGTCGGGATCCCGGCCATGGTGCCCCTGTACAGCCTGTGGTGGCTTTCCGAACGCCGATGGGGCGGAACGGTCATCGACCGCTCCAGCACGCCAAGCAGGCGGCCGTGGTCATGGGCTGTACGGCCACTGCCTTCGCTGTGCGCCTGCACCGGGCACGCAAAAGGTTCAGGGCGGCGCTGCCCCGTTCAGACCGTGCACAGCCGGTCCATGGCGCTCTTGCCCAGGCCCACTTCACCCAAGGGGAGTCAGCATGAAGCAGACCGTCACCAAGCGCAGCCAGGCGTCCGACCTCGACTCCGTCCGCGCCCTGCGCCCCACCGGCGACGGCACCGACGGCTGGGCGGCGTCCGAAGACGGCCAGGCCGTCCTGCGGGAGGTCCTGCCACGTACCGGGCAGCCGCGTGGCACGGCCGGTTCCGGGAGGCGCCGGCACCTGTTCATGGTGGGTGCGGTCACGGCCGTCCTCCTGGGGGGCGCCACCACGGCTGCCGTAGCCACATTCGGGCCATGGGGCGAGGACGGGCGCAATGTCATGTGCGCTCGCACGCTGTCGCCCGAGGCGGACCTGAGCCAGTTGCCGCTCAAAGCCATGAAGGATTTCGATCCGCAGGACGCGGCGCGTTCCTGCGCGGCGGCCTGGGACCGGATGTGGAAGCGGCCCACACAGGGCACACTGCCACAGACTCCCAAGCCGACCCGGTTCGCGGCCTGCTATTTCCCCGACGCCCAGCCCGACAGCGGCGAGTCCTCCGCCACCGACGGCCATGGGGAACTCGGCAGGCCGGTGATCTACCCGGCGGACGGCTACCCCACAAAGGAGGCAGCCTGCGCAGCCATCGGCTCCAGGCCCGTGGCAGGCGGTTGAGACCGACGGTTTACGCCAGTTGACATTCAATGGCGATCCGGGGCGCTCCGGGTGGCGGAGCCCGCGAGCCACCCGTCGAACCGCTGCCGCAGCCGCTCGGGGTATGGGCCGTACTCGCCGATCGGCAGGTACGGCACGATGAACTCCCACTCCGCGTCCGCCAGTTGCACTCGCGGCACGCAAGAAGATCTACCGGACCAGACCCACCGCGAGGGCCGATCCCGCAGATTGATCACGACTCGATACGCGCCCTAGAGCCGCGGTGGCGCCATGGTGAAGCGGGCGACGACCTCGGCGTGGACGTGCTGGCGTTGGGGTTCGAGGTCGAGGGGCGCGGGCTCGTCCTCGGCGGGGGCGGCGGCGTAGACGGCCCGGCTGCGCGCGCGGGTGCTCTGGGGGACCCGGGGGTGGGTGTCCTCGGTGCCGGTGTCGGCGAGTTCGACGAGGGCGGTGAGAGTGGTGTCGAGGGCTTCGGCGTATTCGCGGGCGCGCTGGACGGCTTCGCGGACGGCTTGCTGGCGTGCTGTGCGGTGGGCCGGTGAGTCGGGGCGCAGGGTCCACCAGGGGCCGTCGACGCGGGTGAGGTCGAGGTCGGCGAGGGCGGTGGTGAGTTCGCCGAGTGCGGTGAAGTCGTTCAGTTCGGCGGTGATGTGGACGAGTCCGTGGTGGGTGCGGGTGCGTTCTCCGCGGCTGTGGCGGCTGAGTTCGGGGGTGATGGTGAGGGCGCTGGTTTCGAGGTGTTCGACCGCGTCGCCGTGGGCTTTGACGAGGTCGAGGGCGCGGGCGTTGCGGTGGGTGAGGTCGGTGAGGGTCTGTCGGCGGTCTTTGCCGCGGGCGGTGACGGTGATGGTGATGCGGGCGATCTCGGGGTCGACTTCGAGATGGGCTTCGCCGCGGACGGCGATGCGGGGGGTGTCGGGGGTGCCGTAGGGGACGGCGGGGGTGGTGGCCGGGGTGTGCCGGTCGGCGGGGCCGGTGTCGGGGGTCATACGTCCCACTCTGTCACTGGGTGGGGTGTCTCCGGTGTCGTCCGGCCATCAGATGGAAACCTCCAGGGTCTTTTGCGGGAGCGGGTGTTGGGCCAGAATCTACGCGCGTCGTTGCCCCAGATCCCGAGGAGTTCGAGCCATGCCGTTGAATCGCCGGAAGTTTCTGAAGGAGTCCGCCGTGACCGGTGCGGGGGTGGCGCTCGCGGGTATGGGTGCGGCTCCGGTGGCGCAGGCCGCGGAGGGGTCGAAGGGGGGCCGACCGGTGAAGCGGTACGAGCTGACGGTGATGGGGACGACCGATCTGCACGGTCACGTGTTCAACTGGGACTATTTCAAGAACGCGGAGTACTCGGACAAGGCGGGTAACGCCCAGGGTCTGGCGCGGATCTCGACGCTGGTGAACGCGATCCGTGCGGAGAAGGGGCGTTGCAACACGCTGCTGCTGGACGCGGGTGACACGATCCAGGGCACTCCGTTGACGTACTACTACGCGAAGGTGGATCCGATCACCGCCAAGGGTGGTCCGGTGCATCCGATGGCGCAGGCGATGAACGCGATCGGCTATGACGCGGTGGCGCTCGGGAACCACGAGTTCAACTACGGGATCGAGACGCTGCGGAAGTTCGAGTCGCAGTGCCGTTTCCCGTTGCTGGGTGCGAACGCGCTGGACGCGAAGACGTTGAAGCCGGCGTTTCCTCCGTACTTCATGAAGGAGTTCCGTGTTCACGGTGCTCCGCCGGTGAAGGTGGCGGTGCTGGGGCTGACGAATCCCGGTATCGCGATCTGGGACAAGGCGTATGTGCAGGGGAAGTTGACGTTCCCGGGTCTTGAGGAGCAGGCGGCGAAGTGGGTGCCGAAGCTCCGGTCGATGGGTGCGGACGTGGTGGTCGTGTCGGCGCACTCGGGTACGTCGGGTACGTCGTCGTACGGTGATCAGGTGCCGTACGTGGAGAACTCGGCGGCGTTGGTGGCTCAGCAGGTGCCGGGGATCGACGCGATTCTGGTGGGTCACGCGCATCTGGAGATCCCCGAGTTGAAGGTCACGAACACGGCGACGGGCAAGACGGTGGTGCTGTCGGAGCCGCTGGCGTTCGCGGAGCGGCTGTCGGTGTTCGACTTCGGGCTGGTCTTCGAGAAGGGGCGTTGGCGGGTCGAGTCGGTGGCGGCTTCGGTGCGCAACACGAACTCGGTGGCGGACGACCCGAAGATCACGCGGCTGCTGAAGGACGAGCACGATGTGGTGGTGGCGTACGTCAACCAGGTGGTGGGTACGGCGACGGACACGCTGACGACGGTGGAGGCGCGTTACAAGGACGCTCCGATCATCGATCTGATCACGAAGGTCCAGGAGGATGTGGTGCGGGCGGCGCTGGTGGGGACGCAGTACGCGTCGCTGCCGGTGATCGCGCAGGCGTCGCCGTTCTCGCGGACGTCGGAGATCCCGGCCGGGAAGGTGACGATCCGGGATCTGTCGAGTCTGTATGTGTACGACAACACGCTGGTGGCGAAGGTGCTGACGGGTGCGCAGGTCCGTGCGTACCTGGAGTACTCGGCGAACTACTTCGTGCAGACGGCCGTGGGTGCGGTGGTCGACACGGAGAAGCTGACGAACGCGAACAGTCGCCCGGACTACAACTACGACTATGTGTCGGGTCTTGGGTACGACATCGACATCGCGCAGGCGGAGGGTTCGCGGATCAAGAACCTGACGTACAACGGTGCGCCGTTGGACGACGCTCAGCAGTTCGTGTTCGCGGTGAACAACTACCGTGCCAATGGTGGTGGCGCGTTCCCGCATGTCGCCACGGCGACCGAGGTGTGGTCGGAGTCGACGGAGATCCGGACGCGGATCGCGGAGTGGGTCACGGCGAAGGGTGTGCTGGACCCGAAGGACTTCGCGTCGGTGGACTGGAAGTTGACGCGTGCGGGTGTGCCCGTGTTCTAGGGCGTTCTTGGTTCAGGTCGGCGGCGTCGGCGCGGATTCTCGCGTCGGCGCCGTTTGTCTTGGGCGGGTGGAGGAGGCGCTCGGGGAATCCCGGCCTCTGCGTGAACCGATCGGCGGGGCTCGTCCGATGAGGGGATGCGGGGCGGTCCTCATCGTCCTTCGACGAGGGGGATGAGCGGGACAAGGGGGCCGAGGGGGGTGAGGGTTCGGGGTTCCTGACGGGCGGCGGGGACGCGGGAGGTGCTTTCGAGGCCGAAGGTGGTGAAGGCGGTGCGTCCGGGAAGGGGGTAGGGGTCCTTTCCGGTGAGGGAGTTGAGGATGGTGGCGCTGCGCCAGGCGGCGAGGCCGAGGTCGGGGGTGCCGACGCCGTGGGTGTGGAGTTCGGCGTTCTGGACGTAGACGCGGCCGGTGACGGTGGGGTCGAGGACGAGGCGGAACTGGTCGTCGATGTCGGGGCGTTCGGCGTTGTCGCGGCGGAGGTAGGGGTCGAGTCCGGCGAGGAGGGGGGCGATGGGGCGTTCGCGGTAGCCGGTGGCGAGGACGACGGCGTTGGTGGTGAGGCGGGAGCGGGTGCCTTGCTGGACGTGTTCGAGGTGGAGTTCGATCTTGGTGGTGGCGATGCGTCCGGCGGTGCGGACGGTGACGGCGGGGGTGAGGACGGCGTCGGGCCAGCCGCCGTGGAGGGTGCGTCGGTAGAGCTCGTCGTGGATGGCGGCGATGGTGTCGGCGTCGATGCCTTTGTGGAGTTGCCACTGGGCGGCGAGGAGGCGGTCGCGGACGGGCTCGGTGAGGGCGTGGAAGTAGCGGGTGTAGTCGGGGGTGAAGTGTTCGAGGCCGAGTTTGGAGTACTCCATGGGGGCGAAGGCCTCGGTGCGGGCGAGCCAGTGAATCTTTTCTTTTCCGATGGGGCGGTTGCGGAGGAGGTCGAGGAAGACCTCGGCTCCCGACTGGCCGGCGCCGATGACGGTGATGTGGTCGGCGGTGAGGAACCGGTCGCGGTGCTTGAGGTAGTCGGCGGCGTGGATGACGGGTGCGTCGGGGGCTGCGACGAGTGGTTTGAGGGGTTCGGGGATGTGGGGGGCGGTGCCGACGCCGAGGACGATGTTGCGGGTGTGGGTGCGGCCGAGGGCCTGTGCCTGGCCGTGGGTGTCGAGGCGGGTGAAGTCGACTTCGAAGAGGTCGTGTTCGGGGTTCCAGCGGACGGCGTCGACCTGGTGGGCGAAGCGGAGTCCGGGGAGGTTGTCGGCGACCCAGCGGCAGTAGGCGTCGTATTCGGCGCGTTGGATGTGGAAGCGCTCGGCGAAGTAGAAGGGGAAGAGGCGGTCGCGGTCCTTGAGGTAGTTGAGGAAGGACCAGGGGCTGGTGGGGTGGGCGAGGGTCACCAGGTCGGCGAGGAAGGGGACTTGGAGGGTGGCGCCGTCGATGAGGAGGCCGGGGTGCCAGTCGAAGCCGGGGCGTTGTTCGTAGAAGACGGTGTCGAGTTCGGTGAGGGGGTGGGCGAGGGCGGCGAGGGAGAGGTTGAAGGGGCCGATGCCGATGCCGACGAGGTCGCGGGGTGTTTCGGCGGTGGGGCGCTGGGGCTGGGGTGTCGGTCTCATCGGGGTGTGTGTCCTTCCACCAGTTTCAGGAGCGTGGCCAGGTCGCCGGGCCGGGTGTGGGGGTTGAGGAGGGTGGCTTTGAGCCAGCGGCGGCCGTCGAGGGTGGCACGGCCGAGGACGGCGCGGCCTTGGTCGAGGAGGGTGCGGCGTACGGCGGCGACGGCGTCGTCGGTGGCGCCTTCGGGCCGGAAGAGGACCGTGCTGATGACGGGGCGGTCGTAGAGCTCGAAGCCGGGGTGGGCTGCGACGAGGTCGGCGAGTTCGTGGGCGTGGGCGCAGACCTGGTCGACGAGGTTCCCGATGCCGTGGCGTCCGAGCGTCTTGAGGGTGACGGCGATCTTGAGGATGTCGGGGCGGCGGGTGGTGCGCAGGGAGCGGCCGAGGAGGTCGGGGTGGCCGGCTTCGGTGTCGTCGTCGGCGTTGAGGTAATCGGCACGGTGGCCGAGGGGGGTGAGGTCGGTGGGGTCGCGTACGGCGAGGAGTCCGGCGGCGACGGGCTGCCAGCCGAGTTTGTGCAGGTCGAGGGTGACGGTGTCGGCGCGGGCGAGTCCGTCGAGTTTGCCGCGGTGCCGGTCGCTGAAGAGGAGGCCTCCGCCGTAGGCGGCGTCGATGTGGAGGCGGGCGCCGTGGGTGGCGCAGAGGTCGGCGATCTCGGACAGCGGGTCGATGAGTCCGGCGTCGGTGGTGCCGGCGGTGGCGGCGACGAGGAGGGGGCCGCGCAGCTCGGTGAGGGCGCTGTCGAGGGCGGCGGGGTCGAGGGTGCCGGCGGGTGCGGGGAGGACGACTGGTTCGGGGAGGCCGAGGAGCCAGGCGGCGCGTTGGAGGGAGTGGTGGGCGCCTGCTCCGCAGACGAGTTGGATGCCGTGGTGTTTCTCGCGGGCGAGGAGAAGGGCGAGTTGGTTGGATTCGGTGCCGCCGGTGGTGATGAGGGCGTCGCCCGGCACGCGCCGCGTCCCTGTGCCCTCTACCCCTGTGCCCTCTACCCGCGCGCCCTCCGCCACTGTGCCCCCTACCCGCGTGCCCTGCGTCTCCGTGCCCCGCGCCGCCTGCACGCCTGAGGAGTCCGAAGCATCCCCGGCGTCCCAGGCGTCCCCCGCGTCCGAGGCGTCCGCGCCGCCGTAGACCAGGTGGGCGAGGGCCTGGGCGAGGACCGCTTCGAGTTCGGAGGCGGCGGGGGCCTGGTCCCAGGAGTCGAGGGACGGGTTGAGGGCGGAGGCCGCGAGGTCGGCGGCGGTGGCGACGGCGAGGGGCGGGCAGTGCAGGTGGGCCGCGCACAGGGGGTCGGCGGGGTCGGCGGCGCCTTCGGCGAGGGCGCGGACGAGGGTGTGCAGGGCGTCGGCGCTGCCGTGTGGGGGCAGGGGGTCGCCGAGGGCTGTGCGCAGGCGCTCGGCGACGCGTTCGGGTCCTCCGGCGGGGAGGGGTCCTCCGCGGGCGGCGGTGCCCTCGGCGAGCGCGTGGAGGACGGTGTCGAGCAACGGCCGCAGTGCGTCCGGGCCTTCGGGGCCTGAGGCGAGGGGCGGCGTGCTCATGGGTGTCCTCCGATGGACGTGCGGCGGGTCCTTCCCGGCGTGTACGTGTTTTGGGCAGGTGCGCCCGCCAAGGAGAACGATTCGGTCCTGGCGGGGGTACTGCCGTACGGAGGATTTGTGTGAGCGGGGCCGGACACGCCGGACGGCCGCGCGCGCGCGCGGGGCGCCGGGGCGCGCCCCCGGGGCGC
>NZ_JBHYXD010000051.1:0-61284 GCF_042751995.1 Streptomyces sp. NPDC059371
TACTACAAGGACGGCTCCGCCCAGGCCCTCGGCGAGCAGGCCCTGGCCCGCGCCGCCCCCCACGACCCCGCCGCGGCCGGGGACCGCCGGTTAGTGTCAACGCGAAAGGGCAGCGCCCGCCCCCCCCCGCGCGCCCCCGGCGCCGGCCCGGCGGGAACTCGACCGCGGCAGCAACTTCGTCCGGCCGTCCATCCTGGAGGTCGAGGCCGCGGAACGCTTCCTGGCCACGGTGCCGACCGCCGAGATGGTGAAGTTCGCGAAGAACGGCTCGGACGCGACCACCGCGGCGGTGCGCCTGGCCCGTGCCGCCACCGGGCGTCCGCGGGTGGCGATCTGCGCCGACCATCCGTTCTTCTCCGTCGACGACTGGTTCATCGGCACCACGCCGATGTCCGCCGGCATTCCGGCGGAGACCAACGAGCTCACCGTGACGTTCCCCTACGGCGACCTGGCCGCCACGGAGGAGCTGCTCACCCGGTACGAGGGCGAGGTCGCCTGCCTGATCCTCGAACCCGCCGCCCAGACCGAGCCCCCGCCCGGGTATCTCGCCGGGCTGCGCGAGCTGGCCGACCGGCACGGCTGTGTCCTGGTCTTCGACGAGATGATCACCGGCTTCCGCTGGTCCGAGGCGGGCGCCCAGGGCCTGTACGGCGTCGTCCCCGACCTCTCCACGTTCGGCAAGGCGCTGGGCAACGGATTCGCCGTCTCCGCGCTGGCCGGGCGCCGCGAACTGATGGAGCTGGGCGGTCTGCGTCACTCCGGCGAGCGGGTGTTCCTGCTGTCCACCACGCACGGCGCCGAGACGCACTCGCTGGCGGCCGCGATGGCCGTCCAGACCGTCTACACCGAGGAGGGCATCACCGCGCGGCTGCACGCCCTCGGCGAGCGGCTGGCCGCCGGCGTCCGCGAGGCCGCCGCCGGCATGGGCGTCGGCGACCACCTCGTCGTCCGGGGCCGGGCCAGCAACCTGGTCTTCGCCACCCTCGACGAGAACGGGCAGCCCTCGCAGGAGTACCGCACCCTGTTCCTGCGCCGGCTCCTCGCGGGCGGGGTGCTGGCCCCGTCGTTCGTGGTGAGCAGCGCGCTCGACGACGCCGACATCGATCAGACGGTCGACGTGGTCGCCCAGGCATGTGCGGTGTACCGCAAGGCACTTGACGCCGCCGATCCCACCCCCTGGCTCGCCGGACGGCCGGTGAAGCCCGTGTTCCGCCGTCTGGTGTGACCTGAGGTGAGGTGACATGGCGTCAGCGCACCTCCCGGCGGGCGGTGTCGGCCGTGCGACCGGCCGTCCGGCCCGCGATCCGGCCTTTCTGCGCGCCGGTTGACCGGCCGGCTCTGCGGTCCGTGGCGCGGTCGGCTGTCCGGTGCGCCGTGTGGCCGGCGTTCCGGTCCGCCGTGTGGCCGGCTCTCCGGTCCTCCATGCGGTCGGCCGGCCGGTTCGCGGGACGGCCGGCCGGCGGCCGTCGCGTCGTCCCGTCGGTCCGGCGGTCCACCGGCCGGTCATCCGCCCGGCCGGTCGTCCGGTCCGCCGTCCGGTCGACCAGCCACGCGGCTGCCGGGACCACCGCCAGCGCGGTGCACCAGCCGCCGAGGGCGTCGGTCGGGTAGTGCGCGCCGAGGGCGACCTGCGCCCAGCCCATGGCGGCGCCGGCGGTCAGCGCCGCGCCGAGCACGAGTGCGGTGCCCGCGGTCCTGCCGAGGCCGAGCCGGCCGGTCGCGGTCAGCGCCACCGCGAGGGCGAGCGCGGTGGCGAAGGCGGTGTGGCCGCTCGGGTAGGACAGGTTCCCGTCGCCGTGAATGGTGCGCCCCACCAGGGACTTGAGCAGCGTCGCCGTGACCACGGCCACGGCGGCGCCGACGGCGACGAGCGCCGCGGCGCGGGGACGCCGAAGGAGCAGGCACCCCGCCATGAGGGTCACGACCAGTGCGGTCGCGCCGGCGGGCTCCCCCAGGAAGTCCAGTGCCAGAGCGACGCGCCGCCACGACGAGCCCACGTCGTACGCCGCTGTCCCGAGCCGCGCGTCCACCGGGCCGGGCTCGCTGTCACCGGCGTAGAAAACCCCGAGCGCGAGGACCGTCAGCGCGGCGAGGACCGCGGTCAGCGCGAGCTGTAATCGGAGTGCCGGGGGCACCACGGCGGCTTCCGCCTGACGCCAACTCCCCACCGACGAACCCCCGTTGTGTCCGACTCGGCCCGTACGCGAGCCTTTGTCACCCTAACCAAGAACGCGGGCGCGGCGCACCGGCGCCGGGTAAGGAGCGAGTCAACACTTGGCGAAGTCTCAGCCGGACGGCGCGATGGTGACCTTGACGTGTTTCATCAACGGCTGGTCGCTCTGGACGCTGTAGTCGCCGATCGCGCAGAGGACGTTCATCTCGGGCATGTAGCCGGCCGCGCAGCCGCGGGGAATGTCGTAGGGGATGGCCAGATAGCCGTCGAGACTGCGGTGGCTGCCGTCCTTGGCGGTGCTGACGATCTCGACCGGGGTGAACTCGGAGATGCCGCGTTCGCGCATGTCGTCCTCGTTCATGAAGACCAGCGTGCGCAGGTTCTTGACGCCCCGGTAGCGGTCGTTGTCCGAGTAGATCGTGGTGTTCCACTGGTCGTGGGACCGCATGGTGCCGAGCGCGAGGGTGCCGGGTTCGGGGATCACGTCGGGCAACGGGGCCGCGGAGAACTCGGCCAGGCCCGACGGGGTGAGGAAGACCAGTTCGCGGGCGGGCTGTTTGATCCGGAACCCGAGCGGCAGGCGCACGCGCCTGTTGCAGTCCTCGAATCCGTCGAGGACCCGGGCCATCGTGTCGCGGATGCGGTCGTAGTCCTCGATGTACCACTCCCACGGGGTCCCGCTGTCCGGGAGGGCGGCGCGCGCGATGCCCGCGATGACGGCCGGCTCGGACAGCAGGTCCTTGGAGGCGGGGCGCTTCATGCCGACGGACAGGTGGACCATGCTCATCGAGTCCTCGACCGAGGTGCTCTGGAGCCCGCCGCGCTGCTGGTCCTTCTCGGTCCGGCCCAGGCACGGGAGGATCAGCGCCCGGCGGCCGTGCACGAGGTGGCTGCGGTTGAGCTTGGTGCTCACCTGGACCGTGAGGTCGCAGTTGCGCAGGGCCGCGTAGGTGTACGGGGTGTCGGGCGCGGCGAGGGCGAAGTTGCCGCCCATGCCGACGAACACCTTCACGTCGCCGCGGTGCATGGCCCGGATGGTGGCCACGGTGTCCATGCCGTGCTCGCGGGGCGGGTCGATCCCGCAGACCTCGGCGAGCCGGTCCAGGAACTCCCCGGCCGGCCGGTGGTCGATCCCGCAGGTCCGGTTGCCCTGGACGTTGCTGTGCCCGCGCACCGGTGAGGGGCCGGCGCCCTCGCGGCCCAGATTGCCGCGCAGCAGAAGGAGATTGACGATCTCCCGTACGGTGTCGACGCCGTGCTCGTGCTGGCTGACGCCGAGGCACCAGCTCATGATGGAGCGGTCGGCGTCGCGGTACACGCGTGCCGCCTGGAGGATGCCGTCCCGGCCGATCCCGGACTGGCGCTCGATCGCGTCCCAGGAGGTGGCCTCGCAGACCGCGCGGTACTTGTCGAAGTACGCCGTATGACGGTCGATGAACTCCTGGTCCAGGGCCTTGGGATCCGTCGCGGACTGCTCCAGGATCGCCTTGGCCATCCCCCGCAGGAGCGCCATGTCGCCGCCGATGCGCGGCTGGAGGTTCAGGGTGCTGGTCCGGGTGGACTTGAGGACGGCCATGTCCGTGAAGTCGTGCGGGACGATGGTCCGGGTGGCGGCGGCCTCGATCAGGGGGTTGATGTGCACGATCTGGGCGCCGCGGTGGTAGGCCTCGGCGAGGGCGGTGAGCATCCTCGGCGCGTTGGAGGCGGCGTTGACACCCATGATGAACAGGGCGTCGGTGGTCTCCCAGTCCTTGAGGTCGGCGGTCCCCTTGCCGGTGCCGAGCGATGCCGTCAGCGCCCGGCCGCTGGCCTCGTGGCACATGTTCGAGCAGTCGGGCAGGTTGTTCGTGCCCAGTTCGCGGGCCAGGAGCTGGTAGAGGAACGTGGCCTCGTTGCCCAGGCGTCCCGAGGTGTAGAAGGAGGCCTGGCCGGGATCGTCGAGTTCGCGCAGCGTGCGCCCGGCGAGTTCGAACGCGTCGCGCCAGGCGATCGGCACGTAGTGGTCCGACTCCGGGTCGTAGACCATCGGTTCGGTCAGCCGGCCCTGGTCCTCCAGGGCGTAGTCGCTCCAGCCGGACAGCTCGGTCACCGAGTGCGCGGCGAAGAACTCGCGGCCGACCCGCTTGCCGGTCATCTCCCACGTGACGTGCTTGATGCCGTTCTCGCAGATGTCCAGGTGCAGGCCCTTGGTGTCGTCGGGCCACGCGCATCCCGGGCAGTCGAAGCCCGTGTTCTCGTGGTTCATGCGCATGATGGCGCGGGGGCCGTCCACGAGGGCCCGTTCCCGCACGAGGAACCGGCCCACGCTCTTGGCCGCACCCCAGCCGGCGGCCGGGTGATGGTACGGATGGAATTCCGGTTCGCCCTGCGGGTCGGGCCCGACGTGGGGCACCCGGCCGTCCTGTCCGTTCTGGGATGCGTTCAAGAGTCTCACCGACCTAGGTCGTGTCCGCACCTAGCACTGGGGTCGCCTTCCGTGGTTGGCGGCGTGCTTGCGGCGGCCCTTCTTCTTCCGGCGTCGCTTCGAGGACATGGGGCCTCCCTGGCTCACTCGTGACGCACGCGCGGGACAGCGCGAAGCGTCCTGAACTCCGGTGCCCCACGATTCCATACATCACATACCACCGCGATCCGACTCATCAGCGCACAAGCCTGCGTGGATATGCTGATACCACTCCGATTCGACTCAGACTGCGCACACCGAGGAGCAGGCATGGCCAGCGAACCGGCACCGATCAGCGAGGCCGCCCGGCAGGCACTGGAGCGGGAACGCGACGACCTGCGCACCGAACGCGCGACGGTCGCGGCGACCCTCCAGGACTCGGACGCGGAGGTGGGCGACCACGCGGACGCGGCCGACGAGTTGCAGCGCGCGGACGACCTGCGGCGCCTGGATGACCGGATCTCGCAGATCACCACACGGCTCGCCGGGGCGGACGTGGCGGGTCCCCCGCCCACGGACACGGTCGGCGTGGGCAGTACGGTCACCGTCCGGTTCGCGGACGGCACGACGGACACGGTTCAGATCGGCGAGGGGGCCGCGGTGCTGGACCGGACGCTCGTCACGGCCGACAGCCCGCTGGGGCGTGCGCTCCTCGGCCACCGGGCGGGCGACACCGTGGACTTCCAGGCACCCGACGGACCCGGCAGCGCGGTCGTGGTCTCCCTGGGCACGTAACCGCATGGCGGCGGGCCGACCGGAGGATCCGTGATCCGGAGTCCTCCGGTACGTTCGCGGCCCGCGGTGGGCCTCAGTCCCCGTAGCTGGAGGGCGGATAGGGGGCCCTGCCCCGCCGGGTGACATCGCCCGTCGGGATCCGGCCGGAGCCCACCTCCAGATCGATCTCCACGCGCTCGCGCCGGTAGGCGGCCTCGGGATCGTCCATGGGCCCGCCGAGCAGTCCGGCTTCCCGCCGCTCGCGGACCGTACGTGCGTAGAGCTCGTCGTCGTCGGACCGCAGGGGCATTCCCCTGTTGTGGGCGTGCTCCGGATCGCCTTCGACAGCCTGGTTGGACTTGTGGTGCGTCATGCGCAGCCTCCTCAAACGACTGCCCGGCGTCTCGCGAGCCCGGGCAGGTCCTCGGTGTCAGGAGTCCTCCGTCCCGTCGTTCGTCGTACGTCGGTCACTTCGCTGTGTCGCCGGCGGGCGCCGCGCTCCCCCGCTCCGCCTCCGCGCCGTCGCCCGAAGGCCCGTCGCCCGAGGCGCCGCCGGCCGCGGCGCCCTTGCGCACGGTGCAGCGCACGGAGCCGTCCCGGTCCTCGGCGACGATCGTGTCGCCGGGTTCGGCCTCGCCGCCGAGCATCAGCTCCGCGATGCCGTTGTCGAGCTCCGTCTGGATCGTGCGCCGGAGCGGGCGCGCGCCGAACTCCGGTTGGTGGCCGTGGGCGATCAGCAGCTTCTTGGCCGCCTCGGTCACCTCCAGTTTCATGCCCTGCGCGTGCACCCGGCGTTCGCTCCGGCCGAGGAGATGCCCGACGATCTGCGCCAGATCGTCCTCCTTCAGGCCGTGGAAGATGATGATGTCGTCGATGCGGTTCAGGAACTCGGGCAGGAACCGGGTCCGCAGCTCGTCCATCAACGCGTCCTTGAGATCGGACACATCGCCCTTGTGGTCCAGGATCCGGTGCGCGCCGATGTTGGACGTCATGATCACGACGCAGTGCCGGAAGTCGACGGTGCGCCCCTGACCGTCCGTCAGCCGCCCGTCGTCGAGGATCTGGAGCAGCGTGTTGAAGATATCGGGGTGCGCCTTCTCCACCTCGTCGAACAGGACGACGCTGTACGGCTGTCTGCGGACCTTCTCGGTCAGCTGCCCTGCCTCGTCGTACCCGACGTATCCGGGCGGCGCCCCGACGAGACGGGCGACCGTGTGCTTCTCCTGGAACTCGCTCATGTCGAAGCGGACCATGCGGCTCTCGTCGCCGAACAACTGCTCGGCGAGGGTCTTGGCCAGCTCCGTCTTGCCCACGCCGGTGGGGCCGAGGAAGAGGAAGGAACCCACGGGGCGGTTCGGATCGCCCATGCCGGCCCGGTTGCGGCGTACCGCCTGCGAGACGGCGGTGACCGCCTCGTCCTGGCCGACGATCCGGGAGTGCATCTCCTCCTCCAGCTTCAGGAGCTTCTCCTTCTCGCTGGCGGTGAGCTGGGACACCGGGATGCCGGTGCGCCGGGAGACGATGTCCGCGATGTCACGGGCGGTCACGGACACGACACCGGCGCGCCGCTCCTCGATGCCCGCGAGCTCGCCCTCCGCCTCGGCGATCCGCCCCTTGAGCTGTCCCGCGCGCTCGAAGTCCTCGGCGGCCACGGCCTGATCGCGCTCGCGGCGCAGCTTCGCGATGCGGTCCTCGCGTTCGGAGACCTCGGTCGAGCGGACGGCGCCGCGCAGCCGCACCCGGGCGCCCGCCTGGTCCATCACGTCGATCGCCTTGTCGGGCAGGAACCGGTCGCTGATGTAGCGGTCGGACAGTTCCGCCGCGGCGGCCAGGGCTCCGTCGGCGAAGCGGACCTGGTGGTGCGCCTCGTACGCGTCGCGGAGCCCTTCCAGGATCTGCACGGTCTCCTCGACCGACGGCTCGGGCACCATCACCGGCTGGAAGCGGCGTTCGAGCGCGGCGTCCTTCTCGACGTACTTGCGGTACTCGTCGATGGTCGTCGCGCCCACCACGTGCAGCTCTCCGCGGGCCAGAGCGGGTTTGAGCATGTTGCCCGCGTCCATGGAGCCCTCGCCGGTCGCACCCGCGCCGACGACCGTGTGCAGTTCGTCGATGAAGAGAACGATCTCCCCGTCCGACGCCTGGACGTCCTCGATGACCTTCTTCAGCCGCTCCTCGAACTGTCCGCGGTACTGGGCTCCCGCCACCATGCCGGACATGTCGAGGGAGACGACACGCTTGCCCTTGAGCGTGTCCGGGACGTCACCGGAGACGATGCGCTGCGCGAGTCCTTCGACGATCGCGGTCTTGCCGACGCCCGGCTCACCGATGAGCACGGGGTTGTTCTTGGAGCGCCGGGAGAGGATCTCGATGGTCTGCTCGATCTCCTCGGCGCGTCCGACGACCGGGTCGAGCCTGCCGGCCTTCGCCTCCTCGGTGAGGTCCCGTCCGAACTCGTCGAGGGTCGTGGCGGGCTTGTCGGGCTCGGCGGGGCGGCTTTCGGGACGGGCCGTGCGTTCCGTGAGACCCGCGAGCTTCTGCGCGTCCTGTCCGTCGGCGCGCAGCAACCGGGCGGCGCCGGTGTCGGCGTCGCCGAGCAGGGCGGCGAGGATGTGTTCGGGGCCGATGTAGGACACCCCGGCCGCCTGCGAGCGTGCGTACGCGGCGGCGAGGGTGCGCTTGGCCGCGGGGGTCAGGCCCGGCTCCGAGGACGGTTCGCTGCTCTCCCGGGGGAGGACCTCGGCGAGCTGGGCCGCGAGGGCGTCGGGGTCCAGCTCCGCGCGGGCCAGCAGCGAGCGGGCGGGTTCGACCTTCGTGGCGGCCCACAGCAGGTGCTCCGTGTCGAGGTCGGAGGTCCCGTCCTGCTGGGCGCGCTGTGCGGCCAGGTTCAGGAGCTCCTGCGAGGACTCCGTCAGCAGCCGTCCGATGGGTACGCGCTGCACGGCCGGTGGAGACGACGCGGGCGACATCCCGAAGAAGCGGTTCAGCAGATCACCGAAGGGGTCGGACGAGCCGAAACCGTAGGACGACATCGACATGGACAGCTCCCGGTGCGGCGACGAGTCCTTTCCACCATTTCGCGGCGCCTATTGGTCCGCAACCGGAGCGGCCATCCGCGCCGCGAGGGTCCTGGCCTGCGCGTTCATCCCGGTGAGGGCGGAACTCACCGAGGGGAAGCGGGCGTTGGTGAGCGCCGGAAAACGGGATACGGCCCGGCCCGCGGACCCCCGCGAGGGCCCGCCCCGCCCGGGTGACACGCGCGCACCCGCCGGGCTCAGACCGCTCCCCCGCCGGTGTCCCTGTCCCCGCCCACGTGCCCGTTCGTGTCCCTGCCCGAGTCGGTCGACGGGTCGAGTGCCACCACGGCCTCGTCCGTGTGGACGAGGAAGGTCAGGGTCTGGCGGAAGTACAGGTCGACACCCGTGGCGTCGTGGGCGGTGTAGCCGATGGCGAGATCCTCGCCGAGGCGCAGTTCGTAGTCGCCGCCCCGGGTGGTGAGCAGGAAGGCCCCCTCCACGGCGGGTGCCCAGATCAGCCGGCCGTCGAGCAGCCTGCCGAGGTGGGCGGCGACGGGATAGCCGTGGTCGGAGGTCTCGCTGACCGCCGTGTACGCCTCCGCCCCCAGCAGCAGCGCGTACGGGCCCTGCACGCCGGCCAGCCGGAGGGTGCTCAGGGCGTGGCTGACGGCGTCGGGGAAGTCGCACGGCTCCGCGGGAAGACGGAGCACGGGGTTGGACGTACGGGTGCGCAGACCGTCGACGCGGGCCGCCGCGTATCCGTTGAAGACGGTCTGGTCCTCGGCGAACGCCATGGTGCGGGCCGCGTCCTTGACCGGCTGCCAGTCGGAGTCCTGGGCGCCCCGGTCCACGTCGTCGACGGCGTCGCGGCTCACCCGGAACGGCACGGTGAGCTCGACCAGGGGCTGAACCTGGCGGAGCCGGGCCGCGACACCGGGTGACGGGCCGTCGATGCGGGACAGATGGCCGGTCCCGACGGCGGCGAGAACGGGCCCGTCGGGGCCCGTGACGTCCACGACGCGCCGGCCGGCGAGGTTGCGCCGGAACGTGCGGCGCGCCTCGTCCTCGATCTCGTTCCACGCGGCGGGCGTGACGGGTGCGAGTTCGCGGTGCAGGTTTCCGGTTCCGGCGGCGCCGGCGGTGGTGGCGTCGGGTGCGGTCGTCATGTGCGGACTCCTTTGAGGCTGCCGATCCCCAGTGAGCCGTCCGGCGTCGCGGCCTCGCCGTTCACGGCGGCGGGGCCGGCGGCGGGCTCGCGGGTCACGGCGGTCGGTTCCCCCGCGCCCTCGTCCGCCTCCCGCTCGCCGGGGGCGGCGGGAAGGTCGTCGAGAAAGCCGGCGGGCGGCACGTGGAAGAGGCATCCGGTGATCGCGGTCGAGAAGTCGAGGATGCGGTCGTGCGTGGCCCGGCCGTCTCCGAGGAACATGTTGCGCAGCATCTGCTCGGTCACCTCGGGGGTGCGCGCGTAGCCGATGAAGAAGGTGCCGAACTCGCCCTCGCTCAGGGTGCCGAACGGCATGTTCTCCCGCACGATCTTGCGTTCGTCGCCGTTCTCGTCGGTGACGGTGTTGCGGGCGACATGGGAGTCGGCCGGTTTGATCTCGTCGGGGAGTTCGGTGTTGGCGAGCTTCGTGCGCCCGATGACCCGCTCCTGCTCGTCCGACGGCAGCGCGTTCCAGGTCCGCAGGTCGTGCAGGTACTTCTGGACGATCACGTAACTGCCGCCCGTGAAGGCGGGATCCTCGTCACCGACGACCACGGCGTCGACGGCCGCCGGGCCCTCGGGGTTCTCGCTGCCGTCGACGAAGCCGAGCAGGTCGCGCTCGTCGAAGTACTTGAATCCATGGACCTCGTCGACCACCGTGACCGCGCCCTCCAGCCGTTCCACAATGAGCCGGGCCAGTTCGAAACAGAGGTCATGGCGGCGGGCCCGGAGGTGGAAGAGGAGGTCTCCCGGCGTGGCCGGGGCGCGGTGGCGCCGGCCCGTCAACTCCACGAACGGGTGCAGTTCCTGGGGCCGGGGACCGCTGAACAGCCGGTCCCAGACGGTCGATCCGATGCCGACGACACAGCCCAGTTCGTCGTCCGGGGCCCGGAAGGAGACGGAGCGGCGCAGTCCGGAGACGTCCTCCAGGAGACCGCGGACCGTGTCCTCGTGCCCCGGCGTGACGGTGACCACGAGGAACACCGTGGCCCTGGCCGGTCGGGAGATCACAGCCTGTGGCTCGGCCAAGAGTCGGCCTCCTCATGGGACGCGGAGGTGTCCGTCGCGCACGGACCGGACGGTTCTTGCTCCCATCCTGCTGCGTCCCGGGGCAAACCGCACCAGAACGGCTCGCTCCCCCGCCTGCGTCAGCCGCTCACGAGTCCGACGACGACATTGATGGCCGTGGCGAGGATGCTGGTGCCGAACACGTACGACAGGAGGCAGTGCCTCAGCACGATCGAGCGGATCTCCACGCTGGAGACGCTGGTGTCGGACACCTGGTAGGTCATCCCGAGGTTGTAGCTGAAGTAGAAGAAGTCGCGGTACGCCGGTGGGTCGTCCGTGTTGAAGTCGATGCCGCCGTTCCCGTCGTAGTACAGGTAGGCGTAGCGGGTGGCGTACATCAGGTGCAGGGCGGCCCAGGCCAGGAACACTCCGCCCAGGGCGGTCACGGCCACGGCGTCACCGCGGTCGGACCCGCCCCCGCGCAGGAGCAGCAGGGCGATGGCGCCCAGCCCGCACAGGGCGACCGCGACCACGACGAGTTCGTCGGTCAGCGGGCGCAGGTCCTCCCGGCACGCGCTGCCGCGGGTCGCCTCGGCGCTCATCGGCCACAGCACCACCCAGCCGGCCAGGACGAAGAACAGTTCCGTAGCGGCGATCCCGGCCAGCGAGCCCAGGAAGACGTCGTTCGAGAATCCGACGGCCACCCCGACCGCGGCACCGAGGATCAGCGAGATGATCAGGCGCGGCACGGCGTTCAGGGGCAGTCTCGGCAGGCTGGTCCTCATACGCCGTCACGCTAGGGCATGTCCGTGGCGTCCCGCCTGCCCGGCGGCGCCCGGCAGGTCCTGGCCCCGGGACCGCCCGGCCCGGTGGAGACGGCGGGCGGCGGGTCAGACGGGGAACAGCAGGCAACTGCTGGTGGTGTGGGCGAGCAGCCGGCCGGACGCGTCGAGGAGCTCCGCCTGGGCGAGCGCGGTGCGGCGGCCGCTGTTCAGGACGGTGCCTACGGCGTGGACCCTGCCGGTGTCCACGGTGACCGGGCGCAGGAACTTCACGTTCAGGTCGAGCGAGGTGTAGCCGGTGCCCCGGGGCAGCACGGACTGCACCGCACAGCCCGCCGCGGAGTCCAGCAGGGTGGCGTAGATGCCTCCGTGGACGCTTCCGATCGGGTTGTAGTGCTCCTCCCCCGGGATCAGGGAGAAGACCACCCGGCCGTGCTCGACCTCTTCGAGAATTATGCCGAGGGTCGCGGAGATCGGCGGTGCGGGGAGCCGTCCGGCCTGCATCTCGCGGAGGAAGTCGAGACCGCTGTAGCGGGCGACGGCGTCCGCGCAGACGGCCGGGTCCTCCCAGTCGTACGTACGAGACCTGCCCATGCTTCTCCCACACTCCCCGCTCGGACGATCTGACTCTGTTTTTCACAGTCAGCCGGTACGACAGAAGTTAGCCAGCGCCACACCTGGCTGTCAATCTCACAGTCAGCCTACGATGGGGCTCATGACGTGGCTCGACACCAGTACCGAGAACTGCACGGTCCAGCGGACGCTCGACCTGATCGGCGAGAAGTGGTCGATGCTGGTCCTGCGGGACGCGATGAACGGCGTACGGCGCTTCGACGACTTCCGGCGCCATGTCGGGCTCTCCGAGAGCGTGTTGGCGGACCGGCTGCGGAAGCTGGTCGCGGCCGGGATCCTGGACACCGTGCCGTACAGCGAGCCCGGCAGCCGCGCCCGTAACGAGTACCGGCTCACCCGCAAGGGCTGGGACCTGTGGCCCGTCATGATCGCCCTCAAGCAGTGGGGCGACCGCTACACGGCGGATCCCGAGGGGCCGCCGCTGGAGGTCGTGCACGCGGACTGCGGCGAGCAGGTGCGCGCGGCGGTCGTGTGCGGGGCCGGACACGGCACGCTGATCCCGCCGGAGGCCCGGACCCGCCCGGGCCCGTCGGCACGACAGGCGGAGCCCGCCGCCCGGCCCGCTTCCGGTCGGTGAGGCACCCGGGCCCCGCTCCCGGCGGTGTCACCCGGTCCCGCTCCCGGGCGGTGAGGCACCCGGGCCCGCCGCCGGGGCGGTGAAGATGTTTGGGGCGCCTTCGGACGGCGAACCGGAGGGGACGCCCGGCACGAAACGGGCCGGGACACAGGCCGCCTCGTGGTGCTGGGGCCCGGCTCGTGGCAGCGTGACCCCATGAGGGCTGTCCCGGCACGTCGGACATGGACGTCCGCCGCGCGGGCATCCGGTTCCGCGTGACCGGCGATGCGGTGCCCTCTCGGACGGCGGCCGCGGTGCCGGACGGACCGACCGGTGGAGGAACGATGAGCACGGAGACGGGGCCACCGGCCCGCGAACGATGGGCGGCGAGAGCCTCGCTCGCGGCGGCGGCGCTCGCCGTGGCACTGCCGCTCGCCTTCGGGGGCGTACGCGGCCTCCTGCTCCTGCTCGCCGCTCTCGCGGCCATGGCCGTCGCGGCCGCGGCGCTGTGGTGGGCGCTGACCCGGCGCGGCCCGGTGCGCTGGATCGCGGGCCTGCTCGCCGTCGTGCTCCCGCTCGCCGTCGTCGTGGTCCTCGCGATCACGCTGCTGTGGACCCTGCTGCTGTCCCCCGTGCTGTGGATCGCCGCCGTGTGGTGCGGCCGCTACGCGCTGCGCAGCGCCCGCGGCCGGGTCAGGTCCATGAAGGAGCACCGCACTCCGCCGCCGCGACGGCCGTTCGTCATCATGAATCCCCGGTCCGGGGGCGGCAAGGTGGAGCGGTTCGGTCTCGTGGAGAAGGCCGAGCGGCTGGGCGCCCATGTCGTGCTCCTCGACCCGGAGCGGCACCAGGACGTCACCGAGCTGGCTCGGCGGGCGGTCGCGGACGGGGCCGACCTGCTGGGCGTGGCGGGCGGCGACGGGACGCAGGCGCTCGTCGCCGCGGTCGCCGCCGAACACGGTCTGCCGTTCCTCGTCGTCTCGGCCGGCACCCGCAACCACTTCGCCATGGACCTCGGCCTCGACCGCGACGACCCCGCCACCTGCCTGGACGCGCTGAAGGACGGGGTGGAACTGCGGGTGGACCTCGGCTTCGCCGGAGAGCACCCGTTCGTCAACAACGCCTCCTTCGGGGCCTACGCGGCGGTCGTCCAGGATCCCGCCTACCGGGACGACAAGATCGGCACGATCCTGGAGCTCCTGCCTGACCTGCTCACCCGCCAGCGCGGACCCGAGCTGACCGCCCACGCCGCCGGCACGACGCTGGAGGCGCCGCAGGCCGTACTGGTGAGCAACAACCCCTACCGCACGAACGACCCGGCGGGTCTGGGCCGGCGCGAGCGGCTGGACTCGGGGCTGCTCGGGGTTCTCGGCGTCAAGGTGGACAGCGCGGTCGAGGCCGCCGCCCTGCTGCTCTCCCCCGTCCCGCACGGCCTGTCGGTCCTCACCGCGCGCGAGGTGGTCGTGACCGCCGACGGCGGCGAGCTGGAGGCCGGCATCGACGGCGAGGCCATGGTCCTGCCCACCCCGGTCCGCTGCCGTGTCGAAGCGGGCGCGCTGCGCGTACGTGTCCCGCGCAAGCGCCCGGGCGTCCCCGCGGTCCAGCCAACCCTGGACTGGCGCCGGCTGATGGCCATGGCCCTGCTCGTGAGCCGCACGGCCGGTGTGCACCGCCCGGGCCACGGACCGGGGCGGGCGGACGGGAGCCGTTGACGGCGTCCGCCCCGGACGCCGGAGAGTCCGTCTCCGGTCCGCGGTCTTCCCAGCGCCTACGATCGTGCCGTGGTCCTCTTCGTCCTGGAACGCGTGTCCCGGCACTCGGTCGCCGAGAGCTGGCGGCGGCTGACCGACTGGCCCCGGCACGCGGACGTCGTGCCGCTGACCCGGGTCACCGTGCGCACACCGGCGCCGACGCGGCGGGGCACGGTCTTCGTGGCACGGTCGGGACTCGGGCCGCTCGCGTTCGACGACCCGATGGAGGTCGTCGCGTGGAGCCCGCCGGGCGACGGGGGCCCCGGAACGTGCCGGCTGGTCAAGCGCGGCACGTTCGTCACGGGCTGGGCCGAGTTCGAGGTGCATCCGGCGGACGGCGGCGGTTCACGGGTCCTCTGGCGGGAGGATCTGAATGTACGCGGCCTCCCCGCCTTCACCGACCGGCCGCTGGGCGGGACGGCGCGGTGGATGTTCGGGCGGGCGGTGGACGGGTTGCTGGGGCTGGGGTGAGCCCCGGCCGTACGCCCGAGCGGCGGCGACCGGGGCACGTACCCCGTTCTCAGGTCCTTCGGCGGGCCCGGCTCCCGGGGGCCGGCCTCCCGAGACGTCGACGCCCCCGGCGGTCAGGCTCTTGGAAGGCCGGCGTACTCGGCCGTCACGCTCCCGGAAGGCCGGCGTACTCGGCCGTCAGGCTCCCGGCAGAAGCGGCGGCTCGGCCAACCGAGCCAGTTCCAGTGCCTGTTGGGGGAACCAGTCGCCCGCCTTCGGGTCGACCGTGCCGCGTTCGGGGTCCTCGGGGCCCGTAGTTCCGCGCAGGCAGAGGCCGTCCGACTCGCCGGGCGTCTTGATCCACAGGCGGGCGTCCTGGAGCGGGTCGCCGGTGTGCAGCGTCGGGCGGGCGCCGAGTCCGCGGTTCGGCGGGTTGCACCAGTCCTGCGCGTCGGTGTACTTGCCGGCCGGCGGGGTCCAGGTGCCCTGCCCGTTGCGGCTGGAGTCCGTGACGAAGTGCTTCATCCGGGAGGGCGGGGTCGTCACCCGCGCGTCGATCCAGGCCTGTGCGTCGGCGCGCGGCCACCACTGGTTGGGGCACTGGGCGACGTCACCGCCGCCGTCGGCGTAGGCCAGGCAGGACGAGATGAGCTTGCCGTACCAGGAGTTGGCGTCGTCGGTGTGGTAGTTCGAGGCGTTGGTGTAGAAGCCGGAGGCCCGTGCCACCCCGCCCTGGATCAGCCGCGGCACGATGTCGTTGACGGAGTGCCAGCCCGGATGCCCGGTGTCGAGATACACCTTCGTGCCGCGCAGCGGCTCCAGAGCGTCGACGGCGTAGTTGACCTCGGTGTAGCGCGCGGCCGTCTTCCTGCCCTGCGCGTCGTCCTGGCCGCAGTCGGAGGGCAGCAGGGCGAGGGCGTCGGGTTCGAGGGTGACGATCGCGTCGCCGCGCCCGATCCCACGGGCCACCGCGTCGATCCAGGCCTGGTACTCCACGGTGTTCGCGGCGCCGCCCGCCGAGTAGTTGGAACAGTCCCGGCCGGGGATGTCGTACAGCGCGAGCGCCGGGATCGCGCCCTCACGGCCCGCGTCGCGGACCACAGCGCGGACCTCCTTCTCCACCTCGGCCGGCGTCTGGTCGCCGAACCACACGGACTGCGGCGTGTTCACCATCGCCAGGATGCCCGCCGCGTCGCGCAGCCGGCCGGCCCGGGCGAGGCCGAGGGCCTGCCGGTAGGCCGCCGGGTTGGCGTCGGGGACGTACAGCGACGGTCCGCGGCCGGCGGACTGTGCGGCCTGCGCCGGCGGTGCGGCGAAGAGGGCGGCCAGACCGACGGACAGGGCGGCGAGCCAGATGGGCGTACGTCGTCTCATACAGGTTCACTCCGGGGTCGCGTCGGTCACGAGGGACTTGCGGGAGCGCTCCCACAGGAGGTTCGCCGAGAGGCGGGCGCGCGTCAATACGGGGCACGGAAGAACACGAATACCGGCCACGGAAGAACCCGCCCGAAAACAGCGCGACGGCCCGGAGGCGGGCCCTCAGGCCACCGACCCGATGCGCCGCACCGGGGCCGAGGGCGCGTCGTGATGGATGGGGGTGTGCGCCCCGGTGAGGGAGACCCCGCTTCCTCCGCGCCGGTCGGCCACGATCTCCGCGGCGATCGACAGGGCCGTCTCCTCGGGGGTCCGCGCCCCGAGGTCCAGGCCGATCGGCGACCTGAGGCGGGCCAGCTCCATCTCGGTGACGCCGACCTCGCGCAGCCGTTCGTTGCGGTCCAGGTGGGTGCGGCGCGAGCCCATGGCGCCGACGTACGCCACGGGGAGCCGCAGCGCGAGCCGGAGCAGCGGGATGTCGAACTTGGCGTCGTGGGTGAGGACGCACAGGACGGTGCGGGAGTCGACCTCCGTGCGTTCCAGATAGCGGTGGGGCCACTCCACGACGATCTCGTCCGCCTCGGGGAAGCGGGCCGCCGTCGCGAAGACGGGACGGGCGTCGCACACCGTCACCCGGTGGCCGAGGAACTTGCCCACCCGGACCAGCGCCGAGGCGAAGTCGATGGCACCGAAGACGATCATGCGCGGGGGCGGGACCGAGGACTCCACGAGGACCGTGAGCGGCGCTCCGCAACGAGAGCCCTGCTCTCCGATCTCCACGGTGGCGGTGCGGCCGGCGTCCAGCAGGGCCGCCGCCTCGCCCGCCACCGTACGGTCGAGTCCGGGATGGGCGCCGAAGCCGCCCTCGTGGGAGCCGTCGGGACGCACGACGAGGGCGCGGCCCATCAGGTCGGCGGGCCCGCTCACGACGCGGGCGAGCGCCGCCGTCCGTCCGCCCGCCGCGGCGGCCAGGGCCGCCGCGAGCACCGCCCGCCGGGCGGTGTCCCGCGAGCGGACCGGGGTGACCAGGATGTCGATGACACCGCCGCAGGTCAGACCGACCGCGAAGGCGTCGTCGTCGCTGTAGCCGAAGCGTTCGAGGACGGTCTCGCCGTCCTCCAGCGCCTGCGCGCACAGGTCGTAGACCGCCCCTTCCACACAGCCGCCCGAGACCGAGCCGATCGCCGTGCCGTCGGCGTCGACGGCGAGCGCGGCGCCCGGCCGGCGGGGCGCGCTGCCGCCGACCGCCACCACGGTGGCGACGGCGAAGTCGCGGCCCTGCTCGACCCACCGGTGCAGTTCTTCGGCGATGTCCAGCATGTCTCGGTCTCCTTGGCAGCGGTTGCGTGGAAGGGGCTCGGCATCAGCGGACGCCCAGCCAGCCCTCGATCGGGTGGAGCGCGAAGTAGACGAAGAAGACCGCCGTCAGACCCCACATGAAGGCCCCGGTCTCCCGGGCCCTTCCCTGTGCGGCCTTGACGGCGACGTAACTGATCACGCCGGCCGCCACGCCCGCGGTGATCGAATAGGTGAACGGCATGATCACGACCGTCAGGAAGACGGGGACGGCGGTGGCACGGTCGGCCCAGTCGACGTGACGCGCGTTCGTCATCATCATGGCGCCGATGACCACCAGGGCCGCCGCCGCGATCTCGCCCGGGACGATCGCCGTGAGCGGGGTGAAGAAGAGGCAGGCCGCGAAGAGGAGGCCGGTGACGACGGAGGAGAGGCCGGTACGGGCGCCCTCGCCGACGCCGGTCGCGGACTCGACGAAGACCGTCTGGCCGGAGGCTCCGGCCACTCCGCCGACCGCTCCGCCGGCGCCGTCGATGAACAGCGCCTTCGACAGACCGGGCATCCGGCCCCGGTCGTCGGCCAGTCCGGCCTCGGTACCGACGCCGATGATCGTGGCCATCGCGTCGAAGAAACCGGCGAGCACCAGAGTGAAGACGATCATGCCGACCGTCATGGCACCGACGTCGCCCCAGCCGCCGAACCCGACCTTTCCGAAGAGCGAGAAGTCGGGCATCGAGACGGCGCTGCCGTGCAGTTCGGGGGCTCCGCCGGCCCACTGTCCGGGGGCGATGACACCGGTCACGTCGAGGACGACGGACAGAGCCGTGCCGGAGACGATGCCGATGAGGATCGCGCCGGGGACCCCGCGCGCCTGGAGCGCGAAGATCAGCAGCAGGGTCGCGGCGAAGAGCAGCACCGGCCAGCCGGCGAGTTCGCCGGTGGCGCCGAGGGTGAGGGGGGTGGCCTTGCCCTGGTGCACGAAGCCGGCCTTGACCAGGCCGATCAGCGCGATGAACAGGCCGATGCCCATGGTGATGGCGTGCTTGAGCGCGAGCGGGATCGCGTTCATGATCATCTCGCGCAGCCCGGTGACGACCAGGAGCATGATGACCACGCCGTACATCACGCACATGCCCATGGCCTGCGGCCAGGTCATCTGCGGGACGACCTGCGAGGAGAGCACTCCGGACACCGAGAGCCCGGCGGCGAGGGCGAGCGGCACCCTGCCGACGAAGCCCATGAGAAGGGTGGTGAAGGCCGCCGCGAACGCGGTCGCGGTGATCAGGGCCTTCTGCCCGAGCACGTCCCCCGCCACGTCCTTGCCGGACAGGATGAGGGGGTTGAGCAGCAGGATGTACGCCATCGCCATGAAGGTGGTGACGCCGCCGCGCACCTCGCGCGCGATCGAGCTCTCCCGCCGGGAGATGTGGAAGTACCGGTCGAGCCAAGACCGTCCGGCCGGGACGCGGCTGCCCGCGCCCGCGTCCTGCGCGGTGGTCTTCGGCTCCAGTGACTGCTGGGTCATGTGGGCCTGCTCCCAAGGTTCAAAGGGGCACCCGGACAGCCGTCCTGACGGCTGGTCAACCGCTCGTGCGGTTGCGGGATTTGGGAAGGTGCTTGGGCCGCACGACCCGGGGGACGGCCCGAGACGAACGTGGGAAACGAGAGGAACGAGACGAACGGAAGGAACGGAAGGAACGGAAGGAACGGAAGGAACGGAAGGAACGAGAGCAACGGGAGGAACTCCGTTGCCGTACTTGCCTCCGGGCGGCGCGGCGGCCTGTGACGTTCCCGGTGCCGCCCGGAGGGGACTGCCCGGCGCCTACGCGGTCCCCGTGAGGTGTTCGGGGCGTACCGGCGTCCGGTCGAGCTCCAGACCCGTCGCGTTCCGGATCGCCGCGAGGACGGCCGGGGTGGACGACAGGGTCGGGGCCTCGCCGACGCCACGGAGCCCGTAGGGGGCGTGGTCGTCGGCGAGTTCGAGCACATCGACGGGGATGGTCGGTGTGTCGAGGATGGTGGGGATCAGATAGTCCGTGAAGGAGGGGTTGCGCACCTTCGCGGTCTTCGGGTCGACGATGATCTCCTCCATGACCGCGATGCCCAGGCCCTGGGTGGTGCCGCCCTGGATCTGGCCGATGACGGACAGCGGGTTGAGCGCCTTGCCGACGTCCTGGGCGCAGGCCAGTTCGACGACCTTGACCAGCCCGAGTTCGGTGTCCACCTCGACGACGGCGCGGTGCGCGGCGAAGGAGTACTGGACATGGCCGTCGCCCTGCCCGGTGCGCAGGTCGAAGGGTTCGGTGGGACGGTGGCGCCACTCGGCCTCGATCTCGACGGCCTCTCCTTCGAGCACGTCGGCGAGATCGGCGAGCACCTCGCCGCCGTCGGTGACGACCTTGCCGCTCTCCAGGAGGAGTTCGGCCGTGGCCCACGCGGGGTGGTACGTACCGAACTTGCGGCGGCCGATCTCCAGGACCTTCTCGCGGACGAGCTCGCAGGAGTTCTTGACGGCGCCGCCGGTGACGTACGTCTGGCGGGAGGCGGACGTCGAACCGGCGCTGCCCACGCGGGTGTCGGCCGGCTGGATCGTCACCTGGGCGACGCCCAGTTCGGTGCGGGCGATCTGCGCGTGGACGGTGACGCCGCCCTGGCCGACCTCCGCCATCGCGGTGTGCACGGTGGCGACCGGCACACCGCCGACGACCTCCATGCGGACCCGCGCGGTCGAGTAGTCGTCGAAGCCCTCGGAGAAGCCGACGTTCTTGATGCCGACGGCGTACCCGATCCCACGGACGACGCTCTCGCCGTGCGTGGTGTTGGACAGACCGCCGGGCAACTGCCGTACGTCCGCGGCCTCGCCCGCGGACAGCCACTGCCGCTCGGGCGGAAGGGGCATCGCCTTGACGCGGCGCAGGAGTTCGGCGACCGGGGCCGGTGAGTCGACGCGCTGTCCGGTCGGCAGGAGCGAGCCCTGTTCCATCGCGTTGAGCTGACGGAACGCGACCCGGTCCATGCCCACCTGGTCGGCGAGCTTGTCCATCTGCGCCTCGTACGCGAAGCACGCCTGGACCGCGCCGAAGCCGCGCATCGCGCCGCAGGGCGGGTTGTTGGTGTAGAGCGCGATGGCCTCGATGTCGACGTCGTCGACCACGTACGGACCGACGCCGAGCGAGGAGGCGTTGCCGACGACCGCCGGGGAGGCCGAGGCGTACGCGCCGCCGTCGAGGACGATCCGCGCCTTCACGTGGGTCAGCTTGCCGTCCTTGGTCGCCCCGTGCTCGTAGTACAGCTTCGCGGGGTGGCGGTGGACGTGCCCGAAGAAGGACTCGAAGCGGTTGTAGACGATCTTGACGGGCTTGCCGGTGCGCAGGGCCAGCAGACAGGCGTGGATCTGCATCGACAGGTCCTCGCGGCCCCCGAAGGCGCCGCCGACTCCGGAGAGGGTCATCCGGACCTTGTCCTCGGGCAGGCCGAGGACCGGGGCGATCTGGCGCAGGTCGGAGTGCAGCCACTGGGTGGCGATGTACAGCTCGACGCCGCCGTCCTCGGAGGGCACGGCGAGGCCGGACTCGGGGCCGAGGAAGGCCTGGTCCTGCATGCCGAAGGTGTACTCGCCCCGGACGACGAAGTCGGCCTTCCTCGCGGCCGCTTCGGCGTCGCCGCGGACGATCGGCTGACGGTGCACGATGTTCGGGTGCGGGACGTGGCCGATGTGGTGGTCGGTACGGCCCTCGTGGACGAGGACCGCGCCGGGCGCGGTCGCGGACGCCTCGTCCGTGATCACCGGCAGCTCGCGGTACTCCACCTTGATCTTGGCGGCGGCGCGGCGGGCGGTCTCGGGGTGGTCGGCGGCCACGATGGCGACCGGCTCGCCGTGGTGGCGTACCTTGCCGTGCGCGAGCACCGGGGTGTCCTGGATCTCCAGGCCGTAGTTCCTCACCTCGGTGGGCAGGTCGTCGTACGTCATGACGGCGTACACGCCGGGGGTGGCGAGGGCCTCGCCCGTGTCGATGGACACGATCTCGGCGTGGGCGACCGTGGAGCGCAGGATCTGGCCCCACAGCATGTCCTCGTGCCACATGTCGGAGGAGTACGCGAACTCGCCGGTGACCTTGAGGGTGCCGTCGGGGCGGAGGGTGGACTCGCCGACGCCGCCCTTGGTGCGCGAGCCCTGGGTGATGTTCGTGGGTGTGCCGGTGGTTCCCATGGTCAGACCGCCTCGGACTGCCGGGCGGCCGCGAGGCGGACCGCGTCCATGATCTTCTCGTAGCCGGTGCAGCGGCACAGGTTGCCCGAGAGCGCCTCCCGGATGTCCCCGTCGCTCGGGTTCGGGGTGCGCTCCAGCATCTCGTCCGCGGCGATCAGCAGACCCGGGGTGCAGAAGCCGCACTGGACGGCTCCGGCGTCGATGAACGCCTGCTGGACGGGCGAGAGTTCGTCGCCCTCGCCGGTCTGCGAGTCGTGTCCCCTGGCGGCCCAGCTCTGGGCCTCGTCGAGCGAAATACCCGTTGCCTCGGCCGTGTTGCGGGCGCCGGTCGCGCAACCGGCGTGCTCGGCACGCTGCTTGGCGAAGTCGGCCAGCCCCTCGACGGTGACGACCTCGCGGCCCTCGACCTGGCCGGCGGCGACCAGACAGGAACACACGGGCACTCCGTCCAGGCGGACGGTGCAGGAGCCGCACTCGCCCTGCTCACAGGCGTTCTTGGAGCCGGGCAGGCCGAGCCGCTCACGCAGGACGTAAAGAAGGCTCTCGCCCTCCCAGACGTCGTCGGCCTCCTGCCTGCGGCCGTTGACCGTGAAGTTGACACGCATTACGCGACTCCCTCCGTACGGGCGGCGGTGCCGCGGTAGGACTCCCAGGTCCAGGTCAGCGTGCGACGGGCCATGACGGCGACCGCGTGGCGGCGGTAGCTCGCCGTGCCGCGGACGTCGTCGATCGGGTTGCACGCGCCGGAGCACAGGGCGGCGAACTGCTTGGCCACCGAAGGGGTGATGATCTTGCCGTTGTCCCAGAAGCCGCCCTCGTCGAGCGCCGCGTTCAGGAACTCCTCGGCGGTCCTCGCGCGGACCGGGGTCGGCGCGGCCGAGCCGATGCCGGTGCGGACGGTGCGGGTCTCGGGGTGCAGGGCCAGGCCGAAGGCGCACACCGCGATCACCATGGCGTTGCGCGTGCCGACCTTGGAGTACTGCTGCGGTCCGTCGGCCTTCTTGATGTGGACGGCGCGGATGAGCTCGTCGGGCGCGAGCGCGTTGCGCTTCACGCCGGTGTAGAAGTCGTCGATCGGGATCAGCCGCGAGCCGCGCACCGACTCGGCCTCGACCTCGGCACCCGCCGCGAGGAGGGCGGGATGGGCGTCGCCGGCCGGGGAGGCGGTGCCGAGGTTGCCGCCGACGCCGCCGCGGTTGCGGATCTGCGGGGAGGCCACCGTGTGGGAGGCGAGTGCCAGCCCGGGAAGCTCACGGCGCAGGTGCTCCATGATCCCGGTGTACGGGACGGAGGCGCCCAGGCGCACGCTCTTCTCGCCGGCCTCCCACTCGCTCAGCTCCCCGATGCGGTTCAGGTCGAGCAGGTACTCGGGCCTGCGGTGATCGAAGTTGATCTCGACCATCACGTCGGTGCCACCCGCAATCGGCACAGCGGTGGGGTGCTCGGCCTTCGCGGCGAGCGCCTCCTCCCAACTGGCGGGGCGAAGGAAGTCCATGAGTGGCTCTCTTCATTCGTGTCGTGGGCGTTCTGATCAAGCCAGATCGGGTGCGGCGTCCTCGGCTCGTTCAAGAGGTCTCAACAGTGGAGTGGGGTCAGTACACAGCGGGCTCCGGCACCGGGGTCAGTCACCGAAACCATGAAGGAGTTCGCTGGCCAGCGCGCGCATCTTGTAGATTCGTATGAACCGAGGCCATCGGCAACCTCTTCGTTTTCCTCCGGAAACAGTCGGCACAGTCCTCTGGAAACAGTCGGCACAGTCCTCCGGAAACAGTCGGCCGGTCCTCCGGAAACAGTCGGCCGGTCCTCTGGAAGCAGGGACACGGCCCCTGTGGAAACGGGGACGCGGCCCGGTGGAACCCGAGGCCCCGGGACCGGTACCGCCGGTGACCGGAACCCGCGGACCGCTCCGCGGAGCCCGGGACGCCGAAGGGCCTCACTACCGATCCATCGTAGATTTCGAGACAGAAGAACGGCGGCGACGAGAATGCGGCTGCGCGCACTGCTGGACACGGACGCGCTGGGCCTGCGGCTGCTCGGCGGGGAGGACGAGCTCGACCGCACCGTGCGCGGCGTGATGACCACCGACCTCAAGGACCCGAGCCGCTACCTCTCGGGCGGCGAGCTGGTCCTCACCGGGCTCGCCTGGCGGCACGACGCCGAGGACTCCGAACCGTTCGTCCGCATCCTCGTGGGCACCGGGGTGGCGGCCCTGGCCGCGGGCGAGGCCGAGCTGGGTGACATCCCCGACGACCTGATCGTGGCCTGCGCCCGGCACCGGCTGCCGCTGTTCGCCGTGAACGAGTCGGTCGCCTTCGCCACGATCACCGAGCACGTCGTGCGGCAGGTCTCCGGCGAGCGCGCCGGGGATCTGGCCGCCGTGGTCGAGCGGCACCGGCGGATGATGACCTCGGGCCCCGCGGGCGGCGGCCCCGACGTCGTCCTCGATCTCCTCGGCACCGACCTCGACCTGCGCGCCTGGGTCCTCTCCCCCGCCGGACGGCCCATCGCGGGCTCGAAGCTCGCGGGCGGCGCGCTGCCCTCGGGCACCCGCGCCGAGCTGGCCGCTGCTCATCTGGCGGCGGTCCGCAGCGGGCGCCGGGGACCGCACCGGGTGACCGTGGGCCCGGCGATGTACTCGCTCTTCCCGGTCCGCTCCTCCGGGCGGGCCACGGGCGCCTTCCGGGACGTCCGCGAGACGGTGCTCTCCGACTGGCTACTCGCCGTCGAGGCGGACGCCGGGGACTGGCCCGACGAGCGGCTCGACCTGCTCCAGGGCGTCACCCAGCTCATCGCGGTGGAGCGGGACCGGCGGGACGCGGCGCGCACGGTGCGCCGACGGCTCGCGCAGGAGGTCCTGGAGCTGGTCCAGACGGGGGCCGCGCCCGCCGAGATCGCGGCCCGGCTGCGGGTCGCGGCCCCCGTGCTGCTTCCCGGTCTCGGCGCGGCCCCGCACTGGCAGGTCGTGGTGGCGCGCGTCGAGTGGGACGGCGGCGAGATCGCGGGCGGCCCGGTCGCCCAGGCGCTGCTGGAGGAGATCCTCGTCGACCCGCTGTCGCCGGGCCCCGAACTCTCCGACCGGATCGCCGTCGCCCACACGGGGGACGAGGCGGTCGCGCTCGTGCCCCTTCCGGCGGTCGCCTCCGACGAGGACGGCTCCGAGCCCGGTCTGCACGCCGACACGCTGCTGACGGCCGTACGGGAACCGCTGTCGGCCGGTCTGAACGACGACGGCCGGCTCACCATCGGCGTCAGCGCGGCCGTCCACTCCGCCGAGGGGCTGCGCGGCGCCCTGGAGGAGGCGCGGCACGCCCGCCGGGTCGCCGCGGCCCGCCCCGGACGGGTCTGCGCCGCCGGACACCAGGAGCTGGCCTCGCACGTCCTGCTGCTGCCGTTCGTCCCGGACGACGTGCGCCGCGCCTTCACCGCCCGCCTGCTCGACCCGCTGCGCGAGTACGACGGCCGGCACCGCGCGGAGCTGATCCCGACCCTGGAGGCGTTCCTGGACTGCGACGGGTCCTGGACGCGCTGTGCGGCCCGTCTGCACCTCCACGTCAACACGCTGCGCTACCGCGTCGGACGTATCGAGCAGTTGACGAGTCGTGATCTGTCGAGGCTGGAAGACAAGTTGGACTTCTTCCTGGCACTGCGGATGAGCTGACTCCGGGAGCGCTCCGCGGCGCGGTACGGGACCGACGACTTTGTGAAATCCTTCACCCACCCCCTTGGCCGGGCCCGGTGATCCGTGCTGAGATGCCACCACTCAACAGCTCAATGGTGTGCTCGGGGAGGGCAACGTGGCGCATACCGCCATGTCTGGTACCGGAACGACTGCAGGGGACGATCCACTCCAGACCGCGGTATGGCGGCTGCGCTCGCGCGCCTGCTGGGCCGACGCGGCCGCGCTGATCCAGCCGCACGCGGCGGGGCCGGCGCTGCAGAGAGCGTCGCTCCTGGTCGAGCGCTGTCTCTACACCGAGCAGGGCTGGGCCGAGGCGGAGGACGCGCTGCGCACCGCCGAGGCGCTGGCGCAGAGCGACGACGAGCGGGGCGCCGCCGCCTGTGAGCGGGGCCAACTCGCCTACGCGGCGACCCTGCTGGGTGTGCGCGACCGGGCCGACGAGGCCCGCGCGGCACTCGGCCGGGCCGCGGCACTGCTCGCGCCGGGCGCGCCGGGCAGGGCGCTGCTGGACTTCCGGCGCGGGCTGCTCGCCGAGAACCTCGCGCACGCGCCGCAGGCGGCCCGCGCCGCGTACCGGCGGGCGCACGCGGGCGCGACCGCCCAGAACAACGCGCTGCTGCTGTCCTTCACCTGGCGGCACCTCGCCGGAATCGCCTTGCGCGAAGGGGAGTTGGCGGAGGCCCGGCACGGGTTCGCCGAATCCCTGCGGATCCGCGAGGAGTTGGGGTACCTGGTCGGTACGGCACCGGCCCTGGCGTCCCTCGCCGACGCCGAGACCGAGCCGGAGGCGTCGCGGCTCCGGGCGGAGGCGGGCCGCCTGTTCCGTCTGCTCGGGGGCGTTCCCCTGTGGCTGGCGGACCAGTTGACTCCGGCACCGCCGGCGGCCACGGCCTGATCGGGTACGGAGCGCGCCTGCGCGGCCGGACCAGGACCGGGGCCCGACGGCTTCAGGCGGCAGGAGCCCCCGCACCCGTGCGGGGGCCGGCGGTCGCACAGGGCCGGCACTCCCGGCGGGGGCCGGCGCGCGTACAGGGCCCGCACTCCGGGCAGGGCGGGCAACTCCGGGCGGGGGCCGGCGCCCGTACAGGGCCGGCACTCCCAGCGGGGCCGGCAACTCCCGGCGGGGCCGGCAACTCCGGGCGGGGGCCAACGCTCCCGGCGGGGCCCCGCGTTCCTCCGGGGCCGGCTCCGTCAGGGCGCGCCGGTGAAGTGTTCGCGCACCAGCGCCTGGACGACCGTCAGGTCCTCGGCGATCAACGCGTCCAGCAGCGCCGTGTGTTCGGCCGCGTCGGCCACCAGGTCGGCGCGGCCCCGGGAGACGGGACCGCCGACGAGCGGCCACTGGGCACGGCGGTGCAGATCGTCGGCGATGCGCACCAGCTGCGCGTTGCCCGCGAGGGCGAGAACCGCGCGGTGGAAGGAACGGTCGGACTCCGCGTAGGTCACACGGCAGCCCGAGGAGGCGGCCCGCACGGTGGCCTCGGCGAGCGGGCGCAGCTCGGCCCAGCGGGCGGCGGGCACGGTGCGCGCGAGCCGGAGCATCACCGGGACCTCGATCAGGCCCCGGATCTCGGCGAGTTCGGCCAGATCCCGGGTGCCGCGCTCGATCACGCGGAAGCCCCGGTTGGGGACGACCTCGACGGCGCCTTCGAGGGCGAGTTGCTGCATCGCCTCCCGGACGGGCGTCGCCGACACCCCGAACCGCTCGCCGAGCGCGGGCGCCGAGTACACCTCGCCGGGGGCGAGTTCACCCGATACGAGCGCGGTACGCAGGGCGTCGAGGATCTGCCCCCGCACGGAAGCGCGCTGCACGACGGGACGGCCGGCCTCGGAGCGGACGGCGGGGCGGGCCTCCTCCCTGTGCGCGGGGCGGGCGTTCGGCTCGCGTGCGGCCGGGCGGGCCTCCTCGGTGCGCGCGCTGCGGGCGCCCTGGATGTCCGCTCCCGGCCGGGCCTCATCCGCGCGCGGGGGACCGGCGTTCTCCGGGCGGGTGGCGGGACGCGTCCCGCCGGCGGGCGCGGGCCCGGCGTCCCCGGGGTTCGCCGCGGGGTGGGCGCCGTCCGCGCGTACGGCGGGACGGGTGCCCTCGGTGCGCGGGCTCGGGATCGGCGCCTCGCTGTGCGTGTGCTCACCCCGGGCCGAGGCCAGGACGACCGGGTGCCCTCCACCCGGCCCGGCGGCGGGCCCGTCGCCCACGACTCCCGCGGGCACCGCCCCGACCCGCCCCGCGTCCGCGGGCCCCGGCTGCTGAGGAACCCGGAAGGCACCCGCGTGGACGTCCGGGGCCCACGGCCCGGCGGAGCCGTGGGCGCTGCGCGGAGCGGCCTGTTCCACGGTTCCTCCTCCGGGTCGGTGGTACGTCGGTGGCACTGGGAGTCATGACGTCGGTTGTTACCAGTCCGTCAAGCACGATAGGCGCACACGGGCCCGGTTCAAACACCCGCACGACAGGGTAAGGTAAGGCTTACCTGCCAACGATCGTGAAGCGATGGTTCCGCATGTTCACTTCCACGCTGTCGGCCGACGCCGCCACGACCGCCACAGCGGCCACGCCCGCCCCGGCCGGTCCGGGCGCGCTCGCCGGCGGCGTGTCGCCCGTCGCCGATGCCTACGCGCGGCTGACCGAGGTCTTCCCGGACCTGAGCGTCACGGAGCTGGGAGCGGGCGAAATGGCCCCGCGGGGCGGGGGTTGGGCCGCCGCCGCGCGGCTCGCCGAGGGCGGCGCGGACCTCGACGCGTTCCTCGCCTGGGACGAGGCCCAGGTGCTCCGGGACTACGGCACACGGGCACGGCCGGACGTCGTGGCCGGCTTCGGACTGCACCGGTACGCCTGGCCGGCCTGCCTGCTGATCACCGTGCCGTGGTTCCTTCAGCGCCGGGTGCCCCGCCTGCCTGTGGAGGACGTCACATTCCAGCGTGAGCTCGGCCGGATGGCCGTCCGGATCACCACGTTCGCCTGCCTGCCGGACGACCCGGCCGCCGCCCTGCCGGGCGCCCGTGTCGTACCCGACGAGGAGGCACTGCGCGCGGAGGTGCGGTCCTCGGTGGCCGAGCACCTGGAGCCGCTCCTCGGCGGATTCGGGCCGCGCATGCGGCGGCGCGGCCGGGCACTGTGGGGCATGGCCACGGACGAGATAGTCGAAGGCCTCTGGTACGTCGCCGATCTGCTCGGCGAGGAACGGCGCGCGATGCGCGAGCTCGAACTGCTGCTCCCGGGCTCGGCCCGGCCGTACGTCGGTTCGCCGGCCTTCCGCGAACTGACCGGTCCCGAGGGGCAGTCCCTGGCGACCCGCGACCGGGTGAGCTGCTGCCTCTTCTACACCGTGCGCCCCGACGACACCTGCGGCACCTGCCCGCGCACCTGCGACGCGGACCGGATCACCAAGTCGGCCGTCGCCCAGGCGAGTTGACACGACTGGGGCGAGCGCGCCACCGTACGCACCCCGGGACCGGATCCGGTCGCGGCACCCTCGGGAAACCCGCGCGGCGCCCCAGGAGCGTTCACGGATCACAGGTACTTCACACTTTCCTCACTTATCCCGGGAACATTCCGCGGAACCATCCGTATGGGTAGTCTTATTCGTACTCAACTCCCGTCCCTCGCGCGGCAGTTCGAGCAGAAAGTCGCCCTGCGCACCTTCTTGCACTTCCTTGGCGGCCTCTTGCCCCGAAAACCCCTGAGGGCCGATGTGATTGGGCCACTATGGCGGGCGTTACGCCCTCTCCCCATGCAAGGGACCCCCGATGAGACTGACCGACATATCGCTGAACTGGCTGCTTCCAGGCGCCGTTCTGCTCCTGGGCCTGCTGGCGGCGGTGGCGGTGCTGGCACGCGGCAAGCGGTCCGGGGACAGCACGAGCAGCGACGACTCGTGGGAGCGCACCGAGGAGCGCCGCAGGCGTAAGGAAGCCGTCTACGGCACCGCCTCCTACGTCCTGCTGTTCTGCTGTGCCGCCGTCGCGGCGGCACTCTCCTTCCACGGCCTGGTCGGCTTCGGCCAGCAGAACCTCGGACTCTCCGACGGCTGGGAGTACCTCGTCCCGTTCGGCCTGGACGGGGCGGCGATGTTCTGTTCCGTCCTCGCGGTGCGCGAGGCCAGCCACGGCGACGCGGCGCTCGGCTCCCGCATACTCGTGTGGACCTTCGCCGGTGCCGCGGCCTGGTTCAACTGGGTGCACGCGCCGAGGGGCATCGACCACGCGGGCGCTCCGCAGTTCTTCGCGGGGATGTCCCTGTCGGCCGCCGTCCTGTTCGACCGGGCCCTGAAGCAGACCCGCCGGGCCGCCCTGCGCGAGCAGGGCCTGGTGCCGCGTCCGCTGCCGCAGATCCGTATAGTCCGCTGGCTGCGCGCACCCCGTGAGACGTACAGCGCGTGGTCGCTGATGCTCCTGGAGAACGTCCGGTCCCTGGACGAGGCCGTGGACGAGGTGCGCGAGGACCGGCGCCAGAAGGAGCAGAACCGGCTGCGCCGCCGCAACGAGGAGCGGGTGGAGCGGGCGCACCTCAAGGCGCTCAGCCGCGGCCACCGCGGCTTCCCCGGACGCGGCGCCGCACGGGAACTGGAGACCACGACCGTGGAGCGGGCGCCCGCCGGAGCCTCCACGGAGCCTGCCATATCCACATCCGCCGCGGAGCAGCTTCCCGTCCGGTCGCGGCCCTCCCTCACCCCCGTCCGCAAGAGCACCGAGCCGATCACCGTCGACCTCACCACGGAGGACGACACGATGGCCCTGCCCCGGCTCGACTCCCTGGAGCGCAAACTCAAGGACCTTGAACAGCAGTTCGGCTGAGCCGCACACGGCCCGGCCGGCCCGCCCGGAGTTCCGGACGGGCCCGGACACGACAACGGCGGCGCGGTGTTCCTACACCGCGTCGCCGTTCAGTTCGAACCACACCGCCTTGCCCACTCCGTGCGACCGGACGCCCCACGCGTCGGCCAGGGACTGGACGAGGACGAGACCTCTGCCGTGCGTACCGTCGTCGGCGTTCGGTACGCGCAGTCGGGGCCTGCGTCCCACGAAGTCCCGGACCTCCACGCGCAGTCCGCGCGGTCCGATCGTCGCGGTCAGGACGGCGTCGTCATCCGTATGGATCAACGCGTTGGTGACGAGCTCGCTGGTCAGGAGCTCCGCCGTATCTGCCCTGCCCGGTTTCCCCCAGTGCCGTAAGTGTTCCCTCAGCGCCCTGCGTGCCTCGGGCACCGCCCGCAGATCCGCCTTGTCCAGCCGGCGCCTGAGCTGCGCGCCGTCCGGTCCGTCCATCGCCCCCTCGGACGCTTCCTCCACTGGTTCGGTGGAGAAGGCCCCTCTGGTCATGGGACCACCTCCTGGTGCCTGCCGCTTCATGACCCCCGCCTGCGTGCCGATGTCGGGTCCCCTCTGCTCGAACACGTTCACGGGATCCATGCCCTCTTCGGGAACGTGACAGTCATGTCGAATCATCGACCAGCCGCCGTACGGCCACGGGTGCGCGACGCCCGCACGGGGAAGTGAAGGCTTCGACAGAGCCGTCCGAGCGCCGAGGAGCCGCCGTGCACGACGACCGTTCGCTGGTGGAGGCCCGTCTGGAGCGCGCGCTACGGCAGTTCCTGCGCCCAGCCCAGTACGGGGAGCGGGTCCCGCTCACGCTCTCCGTATGGCAGGTGCCGGGCGAGCCGGTGCCCGTCGGGCAGGCGCTCCAGGCCTCCTACGAGCCCTTCACGACCGGCACGGTCTGGGGAAAACCCTGGTCGACGAGCTGGTTCCGCATCGAGGGCCGGGTGCCGGAGGAATGGGCGGGGCGGCGCGTGGAGGTGGTGATCGACCCCGGGTTCACCGGGGACGGGCCCGGTTTCCAGGCGGAGGGACTGCTGTACGACACCTCGGGCGTCCCCCTCAAGGGCATCCACCCGCGCAACCGCCACCTGACGGTCGGGGCACCGGCCAGGGGAGGCGAGGCGGTGCGCCTGCTGCTGGAGGCGGCCGCGAACCCCGCCGTCCTGCACGGCTTCGAGCCCACACGTCTGGGAGACGTGCTGACCGCCGGGGATGGGCCGATCTACCGATTCGCGGCTGCGGATCTCGCCGTACTGGACGAAGACGTGTGGCATCTGGTCCTGGACACCGAGGTCCTGTCGGAGCTGATGTACGAGCTGGATCCGCAGCGGCCCCGACGCCACGAGATCCTGCGCGCCCTGGAGAACATGCTCGACGCCCTCGATCTGCACGACGTGTCCGGCACGGCCGCGGCGGCACGGGCCGAACTGACGGAGGTGCTGGCGCGGCCCGCGCCGGCCAGCGCGCACCACGTCTCGGCGACCGGACACGCGCACATCGACTCGGCGTGGCTGTGGCCGCTGCGCGAGACGGTCCGCAAGGCCTCCCGGACCTTCGCCAACGTCACCGCGCTCGCCCTCGACTACCCGGAACTGGTCTTCGCCTGCTCCCAGGCCCAGCAGTACGCCTGGGTCGAGGAGCACCAGCCGCACCTCTGGGAACGCGTCAAGAAGGCGGTGGAGCAGGGCAATTGGGCTCCGGTGGGTTCCATGTGGGTGGAGTCCGACGCCAACATGCCCGGCGGTGAGGCACTGGCCCGGCAGATCGTGCACGGCAAGCGGTTCTTCCGGGAGAAACTGGGCGTCGAGACCGAGGAGATCTGGCTGCCGGACTCCTTCGGCTACACGGCCGCCTTCCCGCAACTGGCCAAGCTCGCCGGCGTCCGCTGGTTCCTCACCCAGAAGCTGAGCTGGAACCAGACCAACAAGATGCCCCACCACACCTTCTGGTGGGAGGGCATCGACGGCACCCGGGTCTTCACCCACTTCCCGCCCGTCGACACCTACAACTCGCAGTTCCACGGCAGTGAACTCGCCCACGCGGAACGCAACTTCGCCGAGAAGGGCCTGGCCACCCGCTCGCTCGCCCCGTTCGGCTGGGGCGACGGAGGGGGCGGCCCGACCCGCGAAATGCTGGAGAAGGCCCGCCGGTTGCGGTCCCTGGAGGGCTCGCCCACGGTCCGGATCGAGAAACCGGAGGCGTTCTTCGCCGCCGCCGAGGAGGAGTACGGCGCACACGCGCCGGTATGGTCGGGCGAGCTGTATCTGGAGCTGCACCGGGCCACCTACACCACGCAGGCCAAGACCAAGCAGGGCAACCGCCGCTCCGAACACGCCTTGCGGGAAGCCGAGTTGTGGTGCGCCACGGCCGCCGTGCGCGATCCGTCGTACAGCTACCCGTACGACGCGCTGGACCGGCTCTGGAAGACCGTGCTGCTCCACCAGTTCCACGACATCCTGCCCGGTTCCTCCATCGCCTGGGTGCACCGGGAGGCACGCGAGACGTACACGCGGGTGCTCGCGGAGCTCGAGGAGATCACCGCGGAGGCGGTACGTGCCCTGGGGTCCGGCCCGCCCGCGGTGCTGAACGCCTCGCCCTACGAGCGGACCGAGGTGGCCGGGGACCGGGTGGTGACCGTGCCGGGGCTGGGAACGGCCGTCGTACCGACCGGTCCCGGTCCCGGTCCCGGACCCACCGTGCGGGCCGGGCAGGCCGACGGTGCCATCGTGCTGGAGAACGACCGGCTGCGGGTGCGGATCGACGCCGACGGACTGCTCACCTCCGTACGGGATCTCGCGCACGGCCGGGAAGTGCTGTGCGGTCCCGGCAATCTGCTCCAGCTCCACCCCGACCACCCCAACGCATGGGACGCCTGGGACATCGACCGGCACTACCGGCGCACCCGCACGGACCTGACGTCCGCCGAGTCGGTGGAGCTGGTGGAGAGCGGGCCGCTGCGGGCCACCGTGCGCGTCACCCGGGCCTTCGGCTCCTCCCGGATCGTCCAGGAGATCCGGCTGACCGCCGCGAGCCGCCGGGTGGACATCGTGACGGACATCGACTGGCAGGAGTCGGAGAAGGTCCTGAAGGCCGCGTTCCCGCTCGACGTCCAGGCCGAACGGTCGGCCTCCGAGATCCAGTTCGGGCACGTGCACCGGCCCACCCACGCCAACACCGGCTGGGACGCGGCCCGTTTCGAGATCTGCGCCCACCGCTGGCTGCGGGTCGCGGAGGAGTCGTACGGCGTCGCCGTGCTCAACGACTCGACGTACGGCCACGACGTGACCCGTACACCGCATGCCGACGGCCTCGGCACCACCGTACGGCTGACCCTGCTGCGCGCCCCGCACAGCCCGGACCCCGAGACCGATCTCGGCACGCACCGGTTCACGTACGCGCTGCTGCCGGGGGCCGGTGTCGGGGACGCGGTGGCGGAGGGACTCGCTCTCAATCTGCCGCTGCGCCGGGCCCCGGTGCCGGACCTCGGACCGCTGGTGAGCGTCGACGACCCCGCCGTCACCGTCGAGTCGGTCAAGCTCGCGGAGGACCGCGGCGGCGATGTCGTGGTGCGGCTGTACGAGTCACGGGGCGGGCGGGCCCGCGCGAAGGTGACCGCCGGTTTCCCGGTGGCCCGGGCCGAGGTGACCGACCTGCTGGAACGGCCGCTGCGGGAGGCCCCGCCGGAGATCGAGCTGCGGCCGTTCCAGATCCTCACCCTGCGCCTGCGACCCGCCCGGCGGGTGCACGGCACGGACGTGTGAAAGGCGGGGCCCGCGAAGGTGGAACCATCCCAGGCCTCCCGGCCTCTCTTTCTGGGGAGTACCTGGGATGCCGTCCTGGGACGAGAAGCGGGGGAAACGATGTCATCCCGGGACGATGCCGAGGAATTCGCGGCGCTGCTGCGGCGCCTGAAGGCGGGCTCCGACCGCAGCTACGCCGCGCTCGCCCGTCACCTGAACATGAACGCCTCGACGCTGCACCGGTATTGCTCGGGCGAGGCCGTGCCGCTCGGGTTCGCACCCGTCGAGCGGTTCGCCGCGCTGTGCGGAGCGGATCCGGCCGAACGGGTCGAACTCCACCGCCTGTGGATCCTGGCGGTGGCGGCCCGCCGACGCTCCCGGACGACGGGGGCCGAGTCCGGACAGGACACGGGCGATGCCCCCGCGCCGGAGACCGGGCCGGACGCGACGGAAGCCCCGGGGTCCGGGACCGGGCCGGACGCCGCCGAGGCTCTCCCGCCGGCCGGCGGGCCCGACGCCGATGGAACCCCGCCGCCGGCGGAGGGGCGGCACACGGCCGAAGTCCTGCCGCCGGACACGGACCTCGGGCCCGTTCCCTCGGACCGCTCCGCGGAAGGCTCCCCCGGCGCGTCCCCCGTACGGGCCGGAGCGCCGCGGACGCGCCGGTTCAAGCGTCGTGTCGCGGTCACCGCGGCCGTGGTGACCGCGCTCGTCGCCACCCTGGGCAGCCTGTCCGCCCTGCCCTCCGGGCACTCCGGGAAGGACGCCGCCGGCCGCGTGGCCGGCGCGCCCACCGCGAAGGCGACGGGCGAGCGGCGCGGCTCCGCGACACCGTCCGCGTCCCCCTCGGCCACGCACGGCCGGCCGTCCGGCTCCCCGGCCCCGAGCGCGTCCGGCAGTCGCGCCACCTCACCGAGCCCGTCCACGAGCCCCTCCCCCACCGGCGTCTCCGCCGGGCCCCCGCTCACCGTGACCGTGAACTCCCACCGCTGGGCGGTCGGTTGCGGTCACACCTACATCATCGACAAGTCGCCCGATCAGGTACCGCCGCCCCCGGCCCCGCAGGACGCCTCCCCATGGGCGCAGACGCAGAACGCGGTGCACGGCGAAGAGACGATCGTGGACCTCACCGTGCAGGGGAGGTCCGACGCGGCCGTGGTCCTGGAGGCCCTGCGGGTGCGCGTCGTGGGACGCTCGGCCCCGCTGAAGGGCACGGCCTACGCTACGGGCGGGGGGTGCGGCGGTGACATGGGCGTCGGCTCGTTCGCCGTCGATCTGGACATGGACCGGCCCATCGCCCGCCCGGTCCCGAGCGACGACGACGGGACGGGCTCCCGGACTCTGAGCATGCCCTTCAGGGTGTCCGTGAAGGACCCCCAGGTGCTGATGGTCGACGCCCTGACCGAGTCCTGCGACTGCCGCTGGTATCTGGAACTCGACTGGTCCTCGCGGGGTCGCACCGGTACGGTCCGGATCGACGACCAAGGTGTCCCGTTCCGCACCAGCGGCATCAAGGGCCTGCCGCACTACTGGTACCGGGCGAACGGCTGGAGCCTGATCACCACCGACTGAACGAGGCCCGCGGATCACCCGTCGAGGCTCTACGGGCGGGGCACGTTGCGCAGGTTGGAGCGGGCCATCTGCACCATCCGGCCGACCCCGCCGTCCAGCACGATCTTCGACGCCGAGAGCGCGAACCCCGTCACCATGTCCGCGCTGATCTTAGGCGGGATGGAGAGCGCGTTCGGGTCGGTGACGATGTCGACCAGGGCCGGGCCCTTGTGGCGGAAGGCGTCCTTGAGGGCGCCGGCGAGGTGCTTGGGCTTCTCGACCCTGATGCCGAACGCCCCGCAGGCGCGGGCCACCGCCGCGAAGTCGGGGTTCTTGTTGGTGGTGCCGTAGGAGGGCAGCCCGGCGACCAGCATCTCCAACTCGACCATACTGAGAGCGGAGTTGTTGAAGAGAACGACCTTCACCGGCAGGTCGTACTGCACGAGGGTGAGGAAGTCCCCCATCAGCATGGAGAATCCGCCGTCGCCGGACATCGACACGACCTGGCGCCGCGGATCGGTGAACTGGGCGCCGATCGCCATCGGCAGCGCGTTCGCCATCGACCCGTGCGAGAACGAACCGATCACCCGGCGGCTGCCGTTGGGCGTGATGTAGCGGGCCGCCCAGACGTTGCACATTCCGGTGTCGACCGTGAACACCGCGTTCTCGTCGGCGAGTTCGTCGAGCACCGAGGCGACGTACTCGGGGTGGATCGGGACGTGCCGGTCGACCTTGCGGGTGTACGCCTTGATGACCCCTTCGAGGGCGTCCGAATGTTTCTTCAGCATTTTGTCGAGAAAGCGCCTGTTTCCCTTGGGCCGCACCCGTGGGATCAGACAGCGCAGTGTCTCCCGCACGTCACCCCACACCGCCAGATCCAGCTTCGACCGGCGCCCCAGGTTCTCCGGCCGCACGTCGACCTGGACGATCTTGACGTCGTCGGGGAGGAAGGCGTTGTACGGGAAGTCGGTGCCCAGCAGGATCAGGAGGTCGCACTCGTGGGTCGCCTCGTAGGCCGCCCCGTAGCCGAGGAGTCCGCTCATCCCGACGTCGAAGGGATTTTCGTACTGGATCCATTCCTTGCCGCGCAGCGCGTGTCCGACCGGCGATTTGATCTTCTCGGCGAACTCCATGACCTCGGCGTGCGCTCCCGCCGTGCCGCTGCCGCAGAACAGGGTGACCTTCTCCGCCTCGTCGATCATCGCGACGAGTTCCTCGATCTCGGCGTCGCCCGGCCGGACGGTGGGCCGGGACGTCACGAGGGCGGTCTCGACGGGCTTGTCCGGGGCGGGCTCGGAGGCGATGTCACCCGGCAGCGACACCACGCTGACACCGGATTGGCCCACCGCGTGCTGGATGGCGGTCTGGAGGAGCCGCGGCATCTGCTTCGGGCTGGAGATGAGTTCGCTGTAGTGACTGCACTCGCGGAAGAGCTGGTCGGGATGGGTCTCCTGGAAGTAGCCGAGGCCGATCTCGCTGGAGGGGATCTGCGAGGCGAGGGCCAGGACTGGGGCCATGGAGCGGTGCGCGTCGTACAGGCCGTTGATGAGGTGGAGGTTGCCGGGACCGCAGGAGCCGGCGCAGGCCGCGAGCCTGCCCGTGATCTGGGCCTCGGCGCCCGCGGCGAAGGCGGCGGTCTCCTCGTGGCGGACCTGGATCCAGTCGATGGCCGCGTTGCGCCGGATAGCGTCCACGACCGGGTTGAGGCTGTCGCCCACGACTCCGTACAGCCGCTCGACCCCCGCGCGGACGAGGATGTCGACGAATTGCTCGGCGACGTTCTGCTTGGCCATGCCGCACACACCTCTTCGTGATCCTCGGACCCTCGGGTGTCCCGGGTCCCCCTCGTTCCCCGGCTGATCCCTCGGATCCATGAATGCACACGCGGCGCGGTTACGCCTCCCACACGGCGGCGGCCGTCCGGTCGTCGGCGTACCCCTTGACCCGCGCCGACGCGTCCGCCAGGAACGCGGCGAGACCGGGCGGATCACCCGCCGACCACCGTGTCGTCAGGTACTCGGCCAGCCCGGGTTCGCCGCGCAGCGGCTCCGCGAGGCCGCCCGTGCACAGCAGGAGCGTGTCACCCGGGCGGGCTACGGAGGCCCGGAACCGGAAGGGGGCGTGCGGGGGCCTGGGGGCCGGCTCGTACGGGCTCGGAGGCGTCGTGATGCCCAGGTCCATCGTGAGCCGGTCGCCCTCGGGAGTCTCGTGGGGCGGTGACCCGTAGCCGACGACGGCCTCCCCGGTCGTGTCGGCGACCCGCGGTTCGATGTCCTGCCACTCGCCGTCCCGCAGCCGGAACAGACCGCCCGCTCCGACGCCGAAGAACACCCGGGTACGGCACTCGGGATCGGCCGGCAGCAGCAGACAGCGCAGGCCCGCGGTGTACTCCTCCGGGTCGACGCCCTGTTCCGCCGCGCTCGCCCGCAGCTTGCCGAGGCTGCGGTCGGTGAGCCGGTGCAGTCCCGACTTCAGCTCGCCGCGCCGGGCGGCCCTGATGTCGGCGGCGAGCCGTTCGTGGCTGCGCCCGACGGCCTGCCCGATCCAGCGGCACGCCTCCGCGGCCGCCCGGTGCGCGCCCGAGGTGGCGCGCGCGCCCGTCGCCATCGCCACCAGGACGAGCGCCTGCTCACCCGTCCCGAACCGGGCGGTCAGCAGCGCGTCCCGGCGCGGCTCGCCGCGGTAGCGCGCGGAGTCCCCGCGCAGGGACACGGCCCGCAGGGTGCTCGTCCCGTACCGTGCGCCGTCCAGCACGGTGTCGGCGACCAGGTCACCGAGTTCGTCGGGCTCGACGGCCGGCAGAGCCGTCGGTTCGGGGTCGTAGGTGGGCGGGCCGGAGCCGACGTGTCCGGCGGGGAGCGGCGGCTCGACTACGGACAGGACCGTCTCCCGGGGCTCGTCCGCCGGCACGTCCTCGGGGGCCGGCTCGGGCGGCGGTGTCCGGAAGCCCCCGGTGGTGCTGGGCAGCGCGTCCGCGGCGGGTGCGGGGGCCGTCGCGTCCGGGGGTGCGGAGGGAGCCGACTCGGGTTTCGGCGGTACGTCCGACGGTGTCCTCGACGGAGGCACCGGGTCGGCGGGCGGCGCCGAGGCCGTGTCGCCCCGGGCGTCCCGGGAGGCGTGCGGGGCGGGTTCCTGGGGGGTGAAGCCCGGCGGTTTCGGACCGGGCGGCAGGGCCGAGGGGGCGGCGGGCGCCGGACCGGCGGGCCCCGGAGGGTAGGGCGCCGCACCGGAGGGCGGGAGCTCCCAGGACGGGGGTTCCCAGGGGGTCGGCTCCCACGGGGTGGGCTCCCATGAAGCGGTCCCCGACGGGGGCGCCTCGCGGCCGGGCGGACCGCTGTCCGCGCCGGGCCCCCGCACCGGGCCCCGCTCCCAGCGACCCGGCCGGGACACGGGCTCGTCGGAGGGGGGCTCCCCGGGCGGGTCGCCGCCGGGCCGGGCGGCGGAGGCCGAGGTGCCGGGTGCCGGGCGTGGCGGCCGGGGCGAGGCCGGCCCGGCCGTGCCCTGGAGTCGCGCCGATCCGGCGGGAGGCTGTTTCGGCAGCGGGGGCGGACGCTTCCCGGCCTCGGGCGACGAGGGCTCCGGAACGGTGGGAGGCCGCTCGGGACGCGGCGGACCGTCGAGTCCGCGTGCGCCGGGCCGCGGGGCGGACCCGCGCCCCGGGAAGGAGCCCGCGTCCGCGACGGACCTCGGATCGGCGGCGGACCGCGCGTCAGGCGAGGTGGGTGTCCGGGTCGGCGTGGGCGGCACGTCCGGCGCGGGCGTCCGTCCCGGCCCGGACGGCGGCCGCGACGCCGGTGTACGACCCTGCGCGGACCGGGCGTCGGACAGCGGAGTTCGCCGCGGCCCGGGACCGGCGTCCGGCCCTGTTTCCGGGCCCGTGTCGAGTCCGTCCCCGAGCGTCCCGGACGCCGACGCGAACCGGTCGTCGAGGGAATCGGCCACGGCCGCGGCCCCCGTGTCCTCGGTGGAGTCGTCGTACAACTGCCGCCACCAGTCGTCCTCGTGACCGGTGGGCTTCTCCCCCTGCTGGCTCATGCTCCCGATTGTCCACCGAGACAGCCGGTTGAAAACGGGGCATCCGGAAAAACCGGCCAAGACGCGGACCGCCGAACGGCGAACCGAGCAAACTGTCGAACTGTCGAACTGTCGAACTGTCGAACTGTCGAACGAGAATCCGTACCGGCGGGTGCGAACGCCTGACCGCCGGGCGGCCCCACCCCCCACGGGAGAACCGCCCGGCGGCGCCTGGGTGACCGGGGCCCACGCACACCGTGAACCGGCCCGGGCCACGGCCCGGACGACCGATTCACGGTCGGCGTCGGCCCGTTCGGCACCGGCTTCGTCCCGGGGCGAAGGGATTCCTCGACCCCCATCCCGCGGGGCCGGTACGCCTACGCCGGTAGGCACCTCGGTGACGTGAGCTTGTCAGAGGGGCGGGGGGTACGGCGATGATGTGCCGAGGCGGGTTTGCGCCGTGGCCGATTTCCGCCACGACGCTGCCGGCCGGCCGGTACGCAACCACGGGAGGGGCATCGCCGCATGCTGGGAGCGATAGGTCTGGACGAGACCCACGAAACGGCGTACCGCGCGCTGGTGTCCGTGGGCGCCGCCGAGGTGCCCGATCTCGCGCGCCGGCTCACGCTCGGCGAGCACGAGACGGAGCGCGCGCTGCGCCGGCTGGAGCTGCGCGGCCTGGCCGCGCAGTCCTCGGCGCGGCCCGGCCGCTGGGTCGCCGCGCCACCGGGAGTCGCCCTCGGCGCGCTGCTCACCCAGCAGCGCCACGAACTGGAGAAGGCGGAACTCGCGGCCGCGCTGCTGGCCGAGGAGTACCGGGGCGCGGCGGGCGAACCGGCCGTGCACGACCTGGTCGAGGTGGTGATCGGCGCCGCGGCGGTCTCCCAGCGCTTCCTCCAGCTCCAGCTCGGCGCCGTCGAGGAGGTGTGCGCGCTGGTCACCGGTACCCCGATGGTGGTCTCCGGCACGGACAACGACGCCGAGGAACAGGCCGCGGGCCGCGGTGTCGGCTACCGCGTGGTCGTCGAACGGTCCGTTCTCGACCAGCCCAGCGGGATCACCGAGCTGTCCGCCGCGCTCGGCCGCGACGAGCAGGTGCGGGTCGTGGACCGGGTGCCGACCAAGCTGGTGATCGCCGACCGGGCGCTCGCCATGGTGCCGCTCACCTCGCACACCGCGGAGCCGGCCGCGCTGGTCGTGCACGCGAGCGGACTCCTGGAACTGCTGGCGGGGCTGTTCCAGTCCGTGTGGCGGGACGCGCTGCCGCTGCGGCTGGGCAACCGGGGCGTGCTGGAGCAGGAGCCGGACGGCCCCGACACCACCGACCTGGAGATCCTGTCGCTGCTCCTCGCGGGGCTGACCGACGCGAGCGTCGCCAAACAGCTCGACCTGGGCCTCAGGACCGTGCAGCGCCGCGTCAAACGCCTGATGGAGCTGACGGGCGTGACGACCCGGCTCCAGCTCGGCTGGCACGCGTACGAACGCGACTGGGTCGCCCGGGCCTGACCTGCGACCTCCCGTCCGCTCGGGCAGTCTGGGCAGATGGGAGTGTGGGAACTCCTGCTGGTCGGCGTGGTGATCCTGCTCGGCCTGGTCGGAGTACTGGTGCCCGGTCTGCCGGGGTCGTGGCTCGTCTGGGCCGCCGTGCTGTGGTGGGCGCTGAGCTACCCCCAGAGCCTGTCCTGGGCCGTCCTGGTCGCGTCGACGGCCGTCCTGCTGCTCTCCCGGGCCATCCGCTGGATGCTGCCGCCGCGACGGCTGCGCGAGAGCGGCGCCACCACCCGAATGGCGGTGTACGCGGGTGGCGGGTCGTTCCTCGGCTTCTTCCTGGTCCCGGTGGTCGGCGCCGTGGCCGGATTCATCGGCGGGATCTATCTCAGCGAGCGGCTGCGCCTGAGCGGGCACGGCCCGGCGAAGGCCGCGGTGCGGACCGCGATGCGTGCGGGCGGCTGGAGTGTGCTGACGGAATTCCTCGCCTGCCTGCTGATCCTCGGGGCGTGGCTGGGAGCGGTCATCTGGGGCTGAGGCGCTTCGCCGTCAGGGTTCGGAGGTCGATCGCCTCGGCCAGGGCGCGCATGCCGGCGTCGTTGAAGTGCAGGTGGTCCCCGGGGTCGTACGCCGGGAGGATCCGGTTCGGGCGGGCCGGGTCACGGACGGCGGCGTCGAGGTCCGCGACCGCGTCGAAGATCCGGTGGGTCCGGATGGCGGTGTTGACCGCCTGCCGCACGGCTTCCCGGGCAGGGGTGTACGCGCCGTGACCGCCGTACGGGGTGATCGTGCCGCCGATGACCTCGATGCCGCGGGCGTGGGCGCGGCGCACGACGAGCCGGTAGGCGTCCTCCAGGGCGCGCGGGTCCGTCTGCTCCGGGGTTCCCTTGATGTCGTTGACGCCCTCCAGCACGATCATCGTGCGGACACCCGCGCGGGAGAAGACGTCGGTGTCCAGGCGGGTCAGCGCGCTCGGGCCCCGGCCGTCGAGCAGGAGGCGGTTCCCGGAGATCCCCGCGTTGAGGACACCGGGCCTGCGGTGCGCGGGGAGCCCGCGCAGCCGGGCGGCGAGCCGGTCGGGCCAGCGGTGGTTGGCGCCGAACGAGGAGCCTGTGCCGTCGGTGATCGAGTCGCCGAGCGCGACGACGCTGCCCGCGGCCGAAGTGCCGAGCACGTCGACACCGGTCACGTAGTACCAACTGTCGACCCTGGTGGTGTAGGCCGTGCCGCTCTCCTCGGCGGTTCGATCGCCCCCGGGCGCGACGAAGTTGGCCTGGAGCGCGGAGCGGTGGTAGGTCGCCGGGCCGGAATCGGCCGGAGTGTGCACCGAGACGAGCAGGTTCGCGTCGGCGGGGACGCGCAGCGCGACGGGGTCGCTGACCAGGTCCCGGCCGGCCGGGACGGTGACCGGTCCGGCTCCGGAGAAGGTGACCGCGCGCACGGAGCCCGCGACGGCCCGGGGGCTCCCCGGCTCGCCGGGAAGCTGCAGGGCCAGGGTCACGGAACCGAGCCGGAGCGGCCGTGTGCCGAGCCGGTTGGACAGCCGGACGCGCGCGGCCCCGCCGCCGACGCTGGTGTGGACGACATTGCGGATCGAGGCGCCGGGGAGCGCGGGCACGGTACCGGAGGCCGCTGCCTCCCAGGTCCCCGTCCAGGTCCGGGCCGGTTTCGGGGCGCTCCGGCCGGGCGCGGACCGCGCTGCGGCGATCACACCGGTGGAGGCGAGGACCAGGGCGGTCGCCAGAGGGACGAGAAGACGCCGGAACACGATCGCGCGGGACATGCGGCGATCGATTCCCCACCCGCGCGCCCTCGCATCACATCATCACACCGTCGGACGCGCCCGGACGGGGCCGAACAGGGTTGGATGCGCCCGAACGGGGCCGGACGCACCCGGACGGGGCCGGCCGGTGCCGGACGCGCCCGAACCGGACGGAACGGGGCCGGACACGCCCGAACCGGACGGGACGGGATGCGACGGCTTCTCCTCCTCCGGTCCTAGGACCGCAACCCGATGCGCCGGGGGCCGGGGGCGTGTTTGGCTGCTGTCATGACCGAATTCAGTGAGGCCGAGCGCGCGTATCTGAGGTCGCAGCGACTGGGACGGCTGGCCACCGTCGACCCGCTCGGGCAGCCCCAGGCCAACCCCGTCGGCTTCTTCCCCCAGGAGGACGGGACCATCCTGATCGGCGGCTACTCGATGGGCACCACGAAGAAGTGGCGCAACCTCCGGAAGAACCCGAAGGTCGCGCTCGTCGTCGACGACATCGTCAGCGTCCAGCCGTGGAAGGTCCGGGGCGTCGACATCCGCGGAGAGGCGGAACTCCTCACCGGCGCACACGACTTGGGACCGCACTTCAGCGAGGAACTGATCCGGATCCATCCCCGGCGGATCCACAGTTGGGGTCTGGAGGACTGAACTCCCCCGCTGCCGCCCGCAGATGGCGGACGGCGTACGAGCGCCAGGGCCGCCAGGTGTCCGGGGCGTCCGTCCCGGGCGGTGCCACGTCCGGGTCGCCGAGGGCCCGGGTGCGGATGACCGCGGCGGTGCCCTCGTCCATGCCGGGCAGCGCGAGCAGCGCCGCCCGCGCCTGTTCGCGGTCCGCGCCCGGGTCGAGCCGCAGGGTGCCGTCTGCGAGGGCCGCGGTCAGCGCGCCGAGCGGCCCACCGGGCTCCGCCTCCGCGAGGACGGTGGCCTCGGGGAAGACATGGGTGAGCGTCTCGCACTCGGCGTCCAGCGTCTTGCCGTACCGCAGCACCAGCCGCTCGGCCTCCGCCGCCCCGACCAGCGCCCGTACCGCCAGTTCGTCCGGATCGGCGGTGCCCGGCGAACGCAGTCCCGGCCGCGCCGCGACCAGCGGACCCAGCCGCGCGTCCGCTCCCAGCCTCTCGTCGACGGCGTACGGATCGGCGTCGAGGTCGAGGAGTCGCCGCAGCCGCTGCACGGCGGTGGTGAGGTCCCGGAGATCGGTGAGGTGCAGCTGGGCGTCGAGCCAGCCTCCGGGGTGGGCGGCGTCGGCGTGGCCCGTTGCTCCGGCGGTCCGGCCCGTCGCGCCGGCCCGGGGGCGGTGGCCCGCCGCGGTGCCCGGCCGTTCCTCCACGGCCACGATTCCCGTGCCGTACGGCAGCCGCAGCGTCCGGCGGTACGTACGGCGGCCACGGCTTCCGCCGACGGTCTCGACACCCGGGACGGCCTCGGCGGCCAGCAGGTCGAAGACGGGGGTGGACTGGTAGGGGCCCCGGTGGGCGAGCCGGAGCGGTACGCCCGCGGCGGGGGTGGCCGCGCTGCGGGCGGCTGCGGCGCCGCGCGGCGCCGCTGCACGCAACTGGCTCGGTGTGGACGCGTAGACCGTGCGGATCGTGTCGTTGAACTGACGCACGCTGGCGAACCCCGCCGCGAACGCGATCTGTGTGACGGGGAGTTCGGTGGTCTGGAGGAGGATCCGCGCGGTGTGCGCCCGCTGGGCCCTGGCCAGGGCGACCGGGCCCGCGCCGACCTCCGCCGTGAGCTGCCGCTGGACCTGGCGGGTGCTGTACCCGAGCCGTGCGGCGAGGCCGCCGACGCCCTCGCGGTCCACCACTCCGTCGCCGATCAGGCGCATGGCGCGGCCGACGACATCGGCCCGTACGTTCCAGGCCGCGGAGCCCGGCACCGCGTCCGGGCGGCATCGGCGGCAGGCCCGGAAGCCCGAGCCCTGCGCGGCGGCGGCCGTCGCGTAGAACCGCACGTTGCGCCGCTTCGGCGTCACGGCGGGGCAGCTCGGCCGGCAGTAGATCCCGGTGGTCCGGACGGCGAAGAAGAACTCCCCGTCGAACCGGGCGTCCCGGCTCCGCACGGCCTCGTACCTGGTGTCCTCGTACCTGGTGTCCTCGTACCTGGTGTCCTCGTCGTTCACCCTTCCAGTGTGACCCCGCCCGAACGGCAGGGCTGGCGGAAATCGGACACGGCACCCGGGCCGGACGGTGGTCCGGCGGACCGGGGCGGAGAACCCGCGGAGCGAGCCGAAGGATGCCGGACCCCGGACCGGAGAACCCGTGGACCGGGGTGGAGAACCCGCGGACCGGGCCGGAGAACCCGTGGACCCGGGCGGAGGACAGCGGACCGGGGCGGAGGACAGCCGACCGGGGTGGAGGACAGCGGACCGGGGTGGAGGGCCGGTCGTGCGCATCGCCCTCCACCCCGTGCCCGGCTACCAGCGGCCCCGCTTGGCCTCCATGGCGGCGCGGCCCTCCGCCCCCTTGCGCTTCCAGTCACGGCGGATCTCGGCGCGCACCCGGGCGTCCGTCTTGGCGACGATCCGCTGGTTCTCGCGGAGCAGCTTGCGGTAGCTCTCCAGCCGCCGCTCCGGCAGGTCGCCGGAGTCGACGGCCGCGAGTACCGCGCACCCGGGTTCGGCGACATGGGCGCAGTCCTGGAAGCGGCAGTCGGCGGCGAACTCCTCGATCTCGGAGAACACCTGCCCGACCCCGCTCCCGGCGTCCCACAGCCCCACTCCGCGCAGCCCCGGAGTGTCGATGAGGACACCGCCACCGGGCAGCACGAGCAGGTTGCGGGTCGTCGTGGTGTGCCGTCCCTTGCCGTCCATGTCGCGGGTCGCCTTTACGTCCATGACGTCCTCGCCGACCAGCGCGTTGGCCAGGGTGGACTTGCCCGCGCCGGACTGGCCGAGCAGCACGGCCGTACCGCCCGCGAGCACGGCCTCCAGGACGTCGAGACCGGCCCCCGTCGAGGAGCTCACGGCGAGGACGGTGACCCCGGGCGCGGAGGTCTCCACGTCCTGGACGAGGTGCGCGAGGGTCGCCGCCTCCGGAACCAGGTCGGCCTTGGTGAGGACGATTACGGGCTGCGCGCCGGACTCCCAGGCCAGCGCGAGGAAGCGTTCGACGCGGCCCAGGTCGAGTTCGACGGCGAGGGAGACGGCCACGACGGCGTGGTCGACGTTGGCCGCGAGGATCTGCCCCTCGGACCGCTTGGAGGAGGTGGAGCGCACGAAGGCCGTACGGCGGGGCAGATACGCCCGTACGTAGCGCGGGTTGCCGGCCGGTTCGACGGCGACCCAGTCACCGGTGCACACGACGCGCAGCGGATCGTGCGGTGTCACGAAGGCGGTGTCGGCGCGGATGACGCCGTCCGTGGTGGCGACGTCGCACTGGCCGCGGTCGACGCGGATCACCCGTCCGGCGACGAGCCCTTCGGAGTCGTAGGGAGTGAACTCGTCCGCCCAGGCGTCGTCCCACCCGTACGGAACGAGCGGGGAGAGCCCCAGGGAGGCGGACGGGGTCGGGAAGGTGGAGCTGGAAGTCAAGGGAGACCCTTCACAAGGGCGGCCCCGGCGACGCGCACTGCGGCGCGAAGGAAAGGAGGAAGGTCAGCCGGCGGCCACGGAGGTGGACTTGATGCACTTCTGAATGCGGGCAGCGCCCATCGCAACGACAGCCATCGGTCACACCTCCTGGTACTCGCTCGAGGCTCACGCCTCGATGCCGACACGTGAACTGTATCCGGGGCCCCCGCGGACCCGTCAATCGATTTAAATGCCCCGATCCAATGCCCGACGGGTCACCGTGCCGTCGTACAACGCCCGCCATTGAGCGTGAAGGCGTCCGGGGCCGAGTTCCCGTCGCTCCAGCTTCCGTTGAAGCCGACCGCGAAGGAACCGCCCGCGGCCACCGACTTGTTGTAGTCCTTGGCGGAAGCGGTCACCCGGGAGCCGGTCTGGGCGACGGTGCCGTCCCACATCTGTGTGACCCGCTGGCCGTCGTCGAAGGTCCAGCCGATCTGCCAGGTGTCGAGGGCCTCTTCGGACGTGACGGTGACGGTGGCCTGGAAGCCGTCCGTCCACTGGTCGACGAGGGCGTACCTCACCTCGCAGGTCGCGGGGCTCTTCGTGGCGGGCGCGGGCTGTGCGGAGTCCTTGGATCCCGGGGCCTTGGGAGTGGCGTGCGCCGGGGACGACGAGGACGTGCCCTGGGGCTCGGGATCGGACTTGGAGCCCGCGTCGGCAGTGGCGTCCACGGGCTCGGGCGAGACGAGCGAACCCTCGGCACGGGTGGTCGCCGCCGGGGAGGACCCGCCCGGGTCGGCCACCGGACGGCGGTCGGCCGCGTCACCGCGCGCGGAGGCGGCGCCGCCGTTCCCGGTGCCGAAGGGCATCAGGGAGACGGTGAGGGCGAGGCCGGAGACGATGACGGCGGCGACCAGCAGTCCGGTGCGGCCGATCCGGGGCGCGGCCTCCTTCATCTCGGCCAGACCGGTGTCCGCGGCCGCGTCCGTACGGCCGCCGGCCAGCCCCGCCTCGGCGGCGCGGCGCCTTCGTTCCAGATAGGCGAGGCCGCCCCAGCCGATCACCCCGCCCGCGAGCGCGGCGGGCAGTCCGCCGCCGTGCAGCCGCAGACAGGCCGCGGCCTCCGCGCACTCCACGCACCGGGCGAGGTGCCGCGAGAGGTCCTCGGGCGTCTCGGCGCCCGGCGAGCGGGTGACCGCGTCGAGAAGCCGGGCGTAGCTGCGGCAGTCCGCGTCCATCGGGGTGTCGAGGTGGTTGCGGTGACAGCGGTCCCTGAACAGCGCCCGGACCTGGCCGAGTTCCTCGGCTGCCGCCACCGGGTCGAGACCGAGCCGCCGGGCCACCGCGGGCAGCGGGAGCGCCTCCACCTCGACCAGCCACAACAGGGCGGCGTCGGGTTCCTGAAGGTCCCTCAGACCACGCAGCGCGACCGGGCGGTGCAGCGGCGGCCCCGTGTAGCGTGCGGCCTTCTCGGAGTTGAGCCACAGCCTGAGGTCCGGGTCCAGCCGGTGTCCCTGGCCGTGCGCCTCCCAGGCGGCGGCGGTGGTCCGAACCGAGTTCAGCAGCAGGGGAATCCGGGGCAGCCCGGGGTTTCTGCGGCCCGTGGTCTTCGTACGGGACGCGGCCGAACGTGCCTCGTGGATACCGTGGGTGAACGCCTCGGTGGCGAGCTGGGTGGCCGCGGCGGAGCCGGACGTGCACAGATCGGCGTACGACAGGACGGCGTCCCAGCATTCCGAGAACAGCGCGGCCTCGGCGGCGTCCTGGGGGGTCGGCAGGTCTGACATGGGGGGCTCCTGCATCCACGGCTTCCGCGTGCAACGTGACACAAACGCCCAACTCGCCTGTTTTCAGCAAGAGTTGGGGGTGCCTCAACAACGGGCCAGAGCCTTTCACGGTTCCGACACAACTGACAAGCGACGCCGTCACATCATGCGGTCGCGCGATCACAGGACGGCCGGTCGAACGCCGGCGACCTCGGTCCGGTCTCGGGCCGCCCGAGCCGGGACTCGGGTCGCCCGAGTGTCGTACGGAACGCCTGCCCGGCGAGACCGAACGCTTCAACTTTCACAGAACCCCCCACCGGCCCCCGCTCCCCCACCCGACACCCCACGCCCGGCATACGACGCCCACCACCCCCCGACGCGCGACGGCCCGGACGTCAGGACGACGTCCGGGCCGTGCGGGTGCGCCTCAAGCACGGGTCATACCTGGGAGGCCGGCTCCTGCGCGGGGAGGCTGTCCATGAAGGAGCTGACGGAGAAGACCGCGCGCCCCGGACCGGGCTCTCCGTAGCCGGGCGGCGACTTGAGCCCGAAGTCGTCCATGGTGGCGCGATAGGCCTCCAGCAGACGGATGTGGTACTCCAGCGGCGCGCCCTGCGGGTTGGCCTTGCCCAGCGGGGTGGTCGGCTCCGGGCACCAGGTGGTGAAGCGGGGCGTGATGCCGTGCGACATGAAGAAGCGCAGCCCCTCGGTCGTCGAGGCGATGGCCTCGTCGACGCTGGTGAAGCCGAAGGGCTCGGCCATCTCCACGCCCGCGACGAAGTTCGGGATCACGTTGCGCGCGCCGAAGATCTCGGCGGAGTCGAGGATGCGCTTGTGCCACTCGTCCCGGCCGACATAGCGCTCCTTGCCGGGGCAGTACATCTTGAACAGATACTCATCCCACACCTCGTAGTTGGGGTGGTAGATCTGCACGCCGTAGTCCTTGAACCGCTGCACGTCGTCGCGGGGCAGCGCCTGGGCCACCACCTTGCCGATCCAGCGTCCGGGGAACCGCTCCTCGATGGCCTTGGCGTAGTGGCCGTAGAAGTCGGCCTCGTCACGGCCGGACACCGTCTTGGTGATCGCGCCGCCGGTGAGGGTGTAGGCGGTGGACGTCTTCGCGGTGTCGTACCGGTCGATGATCTCCAGGGCTTCGAGGACCTCCTCGACGTCCTTGACCCCGGTGTACGGGCGGCCGGCCGCCTTGTGCTGGCGCCAGTTGTGGTTGATGTCGCAGTACTGGCACTCCTCCTTGGCGCCGAAGTACTGGCAGACCCGGAACACCGTGAGGTAGATCAGGTAGCCCCACTGGATCGTCGGCGCCACCTCCATCACGGACTTCCCGTTGGAGAGCTTGTGCCGGTAGTACTCGGGCATCGGCGGCACGCCGACGTCGGAGATCCGCTTCCCGTCGAGGTAGAGCCCGAGGACTCCCTCGTCGTCGGCGGCGACCCGGTAGGGCGAGGACGGGTTGACGCGCACGGAGACCACGGTGCGCCGCAGGTCGTACGGGCCGCCGGTGAGGATGATCTCCTCGGGCGGGCGCCGGAGCGCGGCCTCGCCCAGCTCGGGCAGGGTGCCGTGGTCGAAGGAGAAGATGAAGTACGACTTCGGTTTGACCTCGCCGCCCTCGTTGTCGCTGAGGGCGGACGCGTCGAAGGCCACGCCCCCGCGGAGCAGGTCCTCCTTGATGACGGCTTCCCGCGGCACATGCGGGAACCGCTCCATCAGATCCTCGACCAGCGCGGTGCGGCTGCCCATCCCGTTCTCCTCGCTCCCGAACTGCTTCGTCTGACGTGTTCGACTCCTCACGGTAGGCCCCCGCCCGGACATCGGCCGTACCGGGTCCCCCCGCGCCGCGGGAGTCCGCCGCCGCGACGGATCTCGTTTGCTCCGTCCGGGCGCCGCTGCGAGAGTCGTCGCCATGCCTGCCTTCACCGCGTACGACGGGACCGAACTGGCCTTCGACACCTCCGGGGACGGCCCGCCGCTGGTGTGTCTGCCCGGCGGACCGATGCAGGACTGCGCGTACCTCGGGAACCTGGGCGGGCTGTCCGCGCACCGGCGGCTGATCCTGACGGATCCGCGCGGGACCGGCGGGTCGGCGGTCCCGGCGGACCCCGCCTCGTACCGCTGCGACCGGCTGGTCGACGACGTCGAGGCCCTGCGCGAGCATCTCGGCCTCGACCGGATGGACCTGCTCGCGCACTCCGCCGGGACGAACCTGGCCGTGCTCTACGCGCAGCGCCACCCGGAGCGCGTCGGGCGGCTCGCGCTGATCACCCCGAGCGTCTTCGCCCTCGGGATCGAGATCGCCCCGGAGGTCAGGCGGGAGACGGCGCTGCTCCGCAAGGACGAGCCGTGGTTCCCGGAAGCATTCGCGGCTCTTGAGGCGATCGTCGTCGGCAAGGGGGACGCCGACGCGTTCCGGGCCATCGCCCCTTTCTGGTACGGCCGTTGGGACGAGGCCGCGCGGGCTCATCGGGAGGCGGAGGACGCGCACAAGAACCACGAGGCGGCGGCCCGCTTCGCCGACGGCGCCTTCGCGCCGGAGGCCACCCGGGCGGCTCTGGCCCGCCTGGCCTCCCCGGTGCTGGTGCTCGCCGGGGAGGTCGACCTGAACTCCCCGGCGCCCGCGATGGCCGAGGTCGCCGCCCTGTTCCCGCGCGCCGAGCTGGTCGTACAGCCCAGGGCCGGACACTTCCCGTGGCTCGACGATCCGGCGCGGTTCGTGGCGGCGACGGAGGCGTTCCTGGCCCGGCCCGTCGGCTGACGGCTCGGCCTGACCTGCCCCCTGACCTCCGGCCCGTGGCGCCCGGCTCGCCTCCTGGCAGCCTGGCCCGGCCCCCTGGCGGCTGGAGCCTTGCCCGGCGGGGTGCGCGTCCTGAGGAACCCGGCCGCCGGCGGGCGGGCTTTCGGAGCGGACCGTGCGCGGCGAGGTCGCGCACGGCTGGTGGCATGGCGGGGCGGGCAAGGCCATCGCACGCAAGCCGACGGGCGGGCTGACGGGGCACGGGCCGACGGGGCGCGTAAGCCGACGGGCGTGCGGGGCGTGCGGGGCGTGCGGGGCGGACCGTCAGGCGGTCCGCTCCAGGTCCTCCAGGCCGATCCGGAATTCCGGCGTCCGCCCGGACAGCAGACGTTCCGCCTCCGCCAGCACGGTCAGACCGAGGCGGGCGACCTCGTTGCCCTGCGAGCCGGCCAGGTGAGGGGTGACGAAGGCGTTCGGAAGGTCGTGCAGCGGGGAGTCGGCGGGCAGCGGCTCGGGGTCGGTGACGTCGAGGATCGCGCCGACACGCCCCGCGCGCAGCGCCTCGATCAGGGCGTCGTGGTCGACCAGGGAGCCGCGCGCGGTGTTGATGAGCACCGATCCGGCGGGCATCAGGGCGAGTTCGCGGCGGCCGATCAGATGCCGGGTCTCCGGGGTCTGCGGGGCGTGGACGGTGACGATGTCGCTGTCGGCGAGCAGTTCGTCGAGCGGCAGCAGGGGGACACCGAGGGCGGCCGCCCCGGCCTCGTCGACGTAGGGGTCGGCGAGGTTCACCGACAGGTCGAAGGGGCGGAGCAGTTCGATGAGGCGTCTGCCGATGCGGGAGGCGCCCACGACGCCGACGCGGCGGCCGAAGTTGCCGATGCCGGGGAGGATCTCGCCGTAGGGGAAGGCCCGTTCGGTGCGCAGTCGTTCCCGGTGCGCGAAGACGTCCTTGCCCGCGAGCAGGATCATGGCGAGCGTGTACTCGGCGACGGGCAGCGCGTTCGCGGCGGCGGCCGAGGAGACGACGATGCCGCGCTCCCACACCTCGGGGGTCGCGAAGCCCTTCACGGAGCCGGCGGCGTGCAGCACGGCCCGCAGCTTCGGAGCGGCGTCGAGCGCGGCCGCGTCGAGGAGGGGGCAACCCCAGCCGGTGATCAGGATCTCGGTGTCCGCGAGCCGGGCCCGTACGCGAGGATCGGCGAAGTCGCCCGCCACGAGCGAGGGATCGACGTCCACCCGCTCGCGCAGCCGGGCGAGGGTGTCCGGAGGGAAGATCCGCGGCACGTTCTCGGGGGTCATGGCGAACATCGCCACGGGACGCCCCGAGGGCCACTCCACTGGACGTTCGGGCAAGGAGGTGGCCTTCCGGTTCGGCGGCTCCGAGGACAGCAAGCGCTCTCTACCGTAGGTCGCGCCACGCGGCCGGTCAACGGACCGGTCTGCCACCGCGACGGACCGACGGGGTAGGTTCCCCCGGGTGGTCATTGCATGGGCCACGCACAGCCACTCGCGGGAGGGACGACAGGGATGACTCGGACCCTGACCAACTGGGCCGGCAACATCACGTACGCGGCCAAGGAGCTGCACCGGCCCTCCTCGCTCGACGCGCTGCGCGCCCTGGTCGCGGACAGCTCCCGTGTCCGGGTACTGGGCAGCGGGCACTCGTTCAACGAGATCGCCGAGCCGGGCGCCGACGGCGTCCTGCTGTCGCTGGCCGCGCTGCCGCCCGCGGTGGACGTCGACACGAGGGCCCGTACGGTACGGGTCTCGGGCGGGGTCCGGTACGCCGAACTCGCCCGCCGGGTGCACGAGCACGGACTCGCGCTGCACAACATGGCCTCCCTTCCGCACATCTCGGTGGCGGGTTCGGTCGCCACCGGCACCCATGGGTCCGGGGTCACGAACGGGCCGCTCGCCGCCGCCGTGCGCGAGGTCGAGCTGATCACGGCGGACGGCTCCGCCCTGGTGATCGGCCGGGGCGAGGAGCGGTTCGGCGGCGCCGTGACCTCGCTGGGCGCGCTCGGTGTGGTCACCGCGCTCACCCTCGACCTGGAACCGGACTTCGAGGTGAGCCAGCACGTGTTCACCGAACTCCCGCTGGAGGGACTGGATTTCGAGACGGTCGCGGCATCCGCGTACAGCGTGAGCCTGTTCACCGACTGGGGGCGCCCCGGCTTCCGGCAGGTCTGGCTCAAGCGGCGTACGGACCGGCCGTCGCCGGACTTCCCGTGGGCGGCGCCCGCGACCGAGGCCCTGCACCCGGTGCCGGGCATGCCCGCCCGCAACTGCACCGAGCAGCTCGGGGTGCCGGGCCCCTGGCACGAGCGACTGCCGCATTTCCGGGCCGAGTTCACGCCGAGCAGCGGGGCCGAGCTGCAGTCGGAGTATCTGCTGGCGCGCTCGGACGCCCTGGCGGCGCTGCACGCGCTGGACGCGATCCGCGGGACGATCGCGCCGGTGCTGCAGATCTGCGAGGTGCGGACCGTGGCCGCCGACGAGCAGTGGCTGAGTCCCGCGTACGGCCGGGACTCCGTGGCCCTGCACTTCACCTGGGTCGAGGACACCGCGGCCGTACTGCCGGTGGTCCGGCTGGTCGAGCGGGCGCTGGAGCGGTTCGGGCCGCGGCCGCACTGGGGAAAGGTGTTCACCGTGCCGTCGGCGGCGCTGCGCGAACGGTCCCCGCGGCTGGACGAGTTCAGGGCGCTGGCCGGCGAGCTCGACCCGGCGGGGACCTTCACCAACGCCTTCGTGCGGGACTTTCTCGGCCCCCGCCCCTGACCTTCCCCAACCCCCGCCGCCGCCCTTTCTCCACCCCATTTCCTAACCCCTTGTCGAATGTCCCCGGCGGGCCATAGCCTGGCGCGGCGCGCAGGGGCCGACGCGCCAGGCGACCGGTGCGCGGGAGCGAGGGGAGCCCCATGAAGCGCGGTACATCACGCGACATCCGCACCGCGAACCGGTACGAGGTGCTGCGCCAGATCATCGCCGAATCCCCCACCTCACGGCAGGAGCTGGCGGCGGCGACCGGGCTCAGCCTGGCCACGGTCGCGACGCTCGTCGGTGAACTGCTCGACCTCGGGATGCTGACCGAGGTCGGCTTCGAGGACTCCGCGGGCGGCCGTCCGCGGGGGCTCGTGGCGGTGAACGCGGCCGGGGGCGCCCTCATCGGCGTCGACATCGCGGAGACGTACGTCCGTGTCGAGCTGTTCGACCTGGCCCTGAACATGCTCGCCCGCGCCGACGAGGACATGCGCCCCGGGGAGAGCCGCCCGGAGCAGGTGGTCGGCCATGCGGCGGCCGCCGTCGGCTCGGTGGTCGCCCAGGCCGGGGTGGAGGGCGCGCGGGTCCTGGGCGTGGGCGTCAGCGTCCCCGGGCAGGTCGACCGCGACACCGGGATCGCGGAGTACGCGCCCAACTGGGACTGGCACGACGTGCCGTTGCTCGATCTGCTCGCCGAGCACATCGCCCACCCCCTGTATCTCGACAACCCGCTGCGCGCCTGCGCGGTCGCCGAGTTGTGGTTCGGCGCGGCCCGGGGACGCGGTGACGCGGTCGTGGTCAATCTGGGGACGGGCGTGGGCGCCGGTCTCGCGCTCGGAGGCGGACTGCACCGCGGTGTCAGCAACAGCGCCGGCGAGTGGGGCCACACCACGCTGGTGCTGGACGGCCGGCTGTGCCACTGCGGGAACCACGGCTGTGTGGAGACGTATGTCGGGGCGCCCGGCATCATGCTGAACCTGCGGGAGCTGAGCCCCGGGAGCACGCTGCTGCACCCGGAGGACCAGACCGCCACCATCGACGCCCTCGCGGCGGGTGTCGCCGCGCAGGACCCGGTGGCCATCGAGGTCGTGCGCGACACCGCCCGTTACCTCGGCGCCGGGATCTCCGACCTGGTCAACCTGCTCAACCCCGAAGTGGTCGTGCTGAGCAGTTGGGTCGCGGCCACGCTCGGGGAACCGCTGCTGCGGGAGGTGCGCGAGGCCGTCGCCCGACGCGCGCTGCGACGTCCGCTCGCGGCCACGGAGATCGTCCTGTCCCCCATTCCGACGGACCCGGTCTGTCTGGGCGCCGCCACGTTCGCCCTCGAAGGGGCCCTCCGGTCGGTCGGCCAGCGGCAGGCCAGGCGGACCGCCCCCGCGCGGAGTCGTACAGCGCCTCCGGCCTGATTGCCGGAATCGGTTCCAACGACGCGACGCGCGTCAAGTGGCGTGATGTGTACGTGAGTTGACTGGTCGCAGGTCACCACTCCGATGGAACGGGAGCCGTGGCGTCCGGTATCCCGAACCCCCGGCAACGCTTCGCGCCGACTTCGTCCAACCCCTTGCCGAAGCCTTAGCGGAAGGTTAACGTCCCGCACCGCACGCCGCATTCGAGCCACGGCCGCACCTGACCGGCACAGCGCACTCAAACCGCCCACAAGACAAGGACGTCACCATGTCGGCATTGAGCAGCAACTGGGACCGTCGATCCGTACTGCGGGCCGCCGCCGGCCTCGCCGCCCTCGGGCCGCTTGCCGCCTGCGGCAGCAACAACGGGCGCTCCGGGGGCGGGAGTTCGGGAAAGGAGCTGGTCCAGTACTTCCACGCCTACGGGGAGGCGGGCACCGAGCAGGCCATCAAGCGGTACGCGAAGGCCTACGACCAGGCACAGGTGACCACGCAGTGGATCACCGGCAGCGACTTCGAGAGCAAGCTGTTCGCCTCACTGCTCACCAAGAACGCGCCGGACGTCTTCGAGTTCCACCCGCAGATCCAGCTCGTCAAGAGCGGCCAGGTGGCGGACCTGAGCGACATCGTGGGGCCGGTCAAGGACGACTTCAACCCGGCCGACATCGCCTCGCACACCGTCGACGGGAAGACCTACGGCGTCCGCATGATCGACGATCCGCAGTTCTTCTTCTACCGGCCCTCCCTGCTGGCGAAGGCGGGACTCGACGTGCCGACCACGCTCGACGAACTCGTCGAAGCCGCGGCGAAGTTGACGACGGACAAGGTGAAGGGCCTGTTCATCGGCAACGACCTGCACGCCGTCATCAACCCGATGATCTGGTCCGCGGGTGCCGACACCCTCGACGACAGGAACCAGATCGCCTACCACACCGAGGGGGTCAAGGAGGGGCTGAAGAAGATGCGGGGCCTGTTCACGAGCGGCCATCTGCTCCTCGACGCCCCGGCCGACTACTGGGACCCCTCGGCGATCAGCCAGGGCCTCTGCGCGATCCAGTTCTGCGGGATGTGGGCCATGCCCCAGATGCAGAAGGTGCTCGGCGACGACATCGGGGTCTTCCCCTTCCCGAAGGTCACCGACTCGGGCAAGCCGTCCGTCTACAACGGCGGCTGGTCGATGTTCGTCAACGCCAAGAGCAAGAACGTCGACCTGGCCAAGGAGTACGTGAAGTGGCTCTGGATCGACCAGAAGAAGTACCAGGAGGACTGGTCGCTGTCGTACGGCTTCCACATCCCGCCACGTACCTCGCTCGCCGCGTCCGCCACCAAGCTGAAGTCGGGTCTGCCGGCGAAGGGCGTCGAACTCTTCGGCCAGTACGGGCACTTCGACAACATCGGCTGGACCCAGTCCATGATCACCGCACTTGAGGACGTCTTCGCCAACTGCGTCCGCAAGAACGGCGACCCGGAGGCCGCGCTCGACGAGGCGGACGTGACCGTGAATCGCGAGCTCAAGAAGCTCTTCGGATAGACCGGCGGACGGACCCCGACATGTCGACCACCACGTCGCACGGTGTCTCGCGTTCCGCCCCGGCCGGCGCCACGGCGGCCCGGCAGCGGCGGTTCCGGCGAGGCGGCAGCACCCTCGCCTTCTGGCTCTTCACCGGCCCCTTCCTCATCGGCCTGACCGTCTTCGTGTACGTGCCGATCGGCTGGAGCCTGTGGCTGAGCTTCTTCGAGGCTCGCTTCACCGTCACCCCCGACACGTTCGTCGGCCTCGACAACTACCGGCAGATGCTGGAGAACGGCAACTTCACCGGTTCGCTGGTCACGTTCACCGTCTTCGCCGCCTTCATCGTGCCGCTGACCTGGGCACTCTCCCTCGGCCTCGCGCTGCTGGTGAACCGGCTGCGGTTCATGCGGGCGTTCTTCCGGTCGGTGTTCTTCCTGCCGACCGCGTGCAGCTATGTCGCCGCCTCGCTGATCTGGAAGATGTCCATCTTCAGCGGGGTCCGCTTCGGCCTGATGAACACCGTCCTCGGCTGGTTCGGGATCGAGAACACCGCCTGGCTGGCCAACCCCGATCCGCCCTGGTACTGGCTGGTCATCGTGACCGCGCGGCTCTGGCTCCAGGCGGGCTTCTACATGATCCTCTTCCTGGCCGCCCTGCAGAACATCCCTCCGGAGCTCTACGAGGCCGCCGCGATCGACGGCGCCGGTCCCGGCTGGCAGTCCTTCCGCCACATCACCCTGCCGCAACTGCGGGCCACCTCGACGGCCGTGATCCTGCTGCTCCTCGTGGCCGCCTACCAGGCCTTCGACGAGTTCTTCAACCTGCTCTCGAAGACCACCTGGGGCCGCCCGCCGCTCGTCGAGCTGTACTACACGGCGCTGGGCCAGGCCCAGGACTACGGCGCGGGCAGCGCGGGCGCGGTCATCCTCACGCTGCTCATCTGCATGGTGACCCTGCTCCAGGGCAGGTTCATGGGATTCGGACGCGGGGAGGAGGCCGGATGACCACCCTCTCCCAGGGCCGCAAGGCCCACGCGGCGGCGCGGAGAAGGCGCCGGCGGGACAGTCCGGGCGGTGTCCTCGGCAGCACCGGCCTGTACATCGCCACCGGGGTCGCCGGTCTGCTGTTCCTCGTCCCCTTCTATCTGCTCGTGCGCAACGCCCTGTCGACCGACGCCGCCATCACCGGCGAGAACTGGCAGTTCTTCCCCACCGACCTGAAGTGGGGCAACATCCGTGAGCTGTTCGACGACCCCACCGTCCCCTTCGCCCGTTCCCTCTGGAACTCCGCCGTCGTCGGGGTGCTGCACACCCTCGGCACCCTGCTGGTGTGCTCGCTCGCCGGCTACGGCCTCGCGCGGATCCCGTACCGCCACGCCGACAAGGTCTTCTACGCGGTGCTGGTCACCCTGATGGTCCCCTCCGCCGTGACCTTCGTGCCGAGCTTCGTGCTCGTGTCGTCGCTCGGCTGGGTGGACAGTCTTCGCGGCCTCATCATCCCGGGGCTTTTCAGCGGTTTCACGTGCTTCCTCTTCCGGCAGTACTTCTTGGGGTTCCCGAAGGAACTGGAGGAGGCGGCGCGCATGGACGGGCTCGGACATTGGGGCGCCTACTGGCGCATCGTGGTGCCCAACTCCCTCAACTTCTTCGCCGCGATCGCGACCATCACGTTCATCAGCGGCTGGAACGCGTTCCTGTGGCCGCTGGTCATCGGCCAGAACCCCGACGCCTGGACCGTCCAGGTCGCGCTGTCCTCGTACATGACGAACCAGACCGTCAACTTCCATCTGATCTTCATGGCCACGGCCATTTCCATCCTGCCCCTGGTGTTCGTGTTCCTCTTCCTCCAGCGCTGGCTGGTCCAGGGAATCGCGCAGACCGGCATCAAGGGCTGAACGAGGAGACGCATGTCTTTCCGCACCTCTCCCGGACCACCGGCCTCTCCCCCGTCCACCACCGACTACGTCGAGGACGTCTCCCCAGGCAGCGGCGCCCTCCCGCCCCGCGCCTGGTACGCCTCCTCGGACGCCCGGTCCCTGTCCCTGAACGGCCGCTGGGACTTCCGGCTCTCGCCCACCGCCGACGCCGAGGACGACTCCTTCGCGGCCGAGGGGTACGAGCCCGACGGCTGGACCGGGGTGGAGGTCCCCGGTCACTGGGTGCTACAAGGTCATGGATCGCCGATCTACACCAACCACCTCTACCCGTTCCCCGTCGACCCGCCGCGCGTGCCGACCGAGAACCCGACCGGCGACCATCTGCGCCGCTTCGACCTGCCGCCCGACTGGCCCGCGGACGGCGGGACGGTCCTGCGCTTCGACGGGGTCGAGTCCTGTGCCCGGGTCTGGCTGAACGGCACGGACCTCGGCACGTTCCAGGGCTCTCGGCTGCCGCACGAGTTCGCCGTCGGCCATCTGCTCGAACCCGGCGGCAACGTGCTCGCGGTCCGGGTCCACCAGTGGTCGGCGGGCTCCTATCTGGAGGACCAGGACCAGTGGTGGCTGCCGGGCATCTTCCGCGACGTCACCCTGCTGCACCGGCCGCCGGGCAGCGCGCTCGACTTCTTCGTGCACGCCTCCTACGACCACCACGAGGGCCTGGGGACCCTGCGCGTCGACTCCGACGTCGACGGGCGGGTCCTCGTCCCCGACCTGGACATCGATGTCGGGACCGGGACCCCGGTCACCGTCCCGGTGCTGCCCTGGACGGCCGAGACACCCCGGCTGTACGACGGCGAACTGGTCACCGAGGGCGAGCGCGTCCCGCTGCGCGTCGGCTTCCGCACGGTCGAACTCGCGGACGGCCTGATCAAGGTGAACGGCACGGCCGTCCTCTTCAAGGGCGTCAACCGGCACGAGTGGCATCCGGAGAAGGGCCGCGCGCTCGACCCGGAGACCATGCTCGCGGACGTGCTGCTGATGAAGCGGCACAACATCAACGCCGTCCGCACCTCGCACTACCCGCCGCACCCCGCCTTCCTCGACCTGTGCGACACCTACGGCCTGTGGGTCGTCGACGAGTGCGACCTGGAGACCCACGGATTCACCGAACAGGGCTGGCGCGACAACCCCGTCGACGACCCGCGCTGGACACCCGCCCTGCTCGACCGGGTGGCGCGCATGGTCGAACGCGACAAGAACCATCCGTCGGTCGTCCTGTGGTCCCTCGGCAACGAGGCCGGCACCGGGCGCGGTCTCACCGCGATGGCCGAGTGGATCCGCGGCCGCGACGGCTCCCGGCTCCTCCACTACGAGGGCGACCACGACTGCCGTGACACGGACGTCTATTCACGCATGTACGCCCATCATGCCGAGGTCGAACGGATCGGCCGGCACCGGGACGGCGGCGGACTGAAACGACGTCAACTGCCCTTCATCCTGTGCGAGTACGGGCACGCGATGGGCAACGGCCCCGGTGGCATCGCCGACTACCAGAGCCTGTTCACCACGTACGACCGCCTCCAGGGCGGCTTCATCTGGGAGTGGATCGACCACGGCGTCCAGGACGAGCGCCACGGGTTCGCGTACGGAGGGGACTTCGGCGAGGAACTGCACGACGGGAACTTCGTGTGCGACGGGCTCGTCTTCCCGGACCGGACCCCGTCCCCCGGGCTCGTCGAGTTCAAGAAGGTCGTCGAGCCCGTCCGCATCGACGGCGGGGGCTCCTTCCCGCCTTCCGCCGAGGGCCTGGCGGCCGACGCGGGCTGGGACGGCACCGTACGCGTCACCAACGGGTACGACTTCGCGGACCTTTCCCGCCTGGCCTTCACGTGGTCGTACGAAGTGGACGGCGAGACCGTCGGGTCGGGCCCGCTCGTGGTGCCCGCGCTGACGCCGGGACAGTCGGCCGACGTCAAGCTGCCGGAACCGCCCGTGGATCCGCGGGACGCCGCGGCACAGTGGACGGTCCGGGCGGTACTGGCCGAGGAGACCGCCTGGGGACCGCGCGGCCATGTCGTCGCCTGGACCCAACTCCCCATGGCGACACCCGCGTCGCCCGCCTTCGCGCCCTCCGCGGTTCCGGTCTCCGGCGACGGGGTGATCACCCTCGGGCCGGGCACGTTCGACTCCCGTACCGGGGCGCTGCTGGCCCTCGGCGGGATCGAGGTCACCGGCCCGCGCCTCGACGTGTGGCGCGCCCCGACCGACAACGACAACGGCGCGCACTGGCAGCCGGACGCCCGCTACGGCCCGCTCTGGCGCGCCCTGGGCCTGCACCGGATGCGGCACCGCCTGGACGCGGTGGAGGCGGACGGCGACTCCCTGACCGTACGCACCCGGGTCGCGCCCGCGGCCCGTGACGTGGGCCTGCGCACGGTGTACCGCTGGACCTCCGACGGCACCCGGCTGCGGCTGACCGTGTCCGTGGCGCCGGAGGGCCGGTGGACACTGCCGTTGCCGCGCCTCGGCGTCCGGCTCGGGCTCCCGGGCTCCGCGGACCGGGTGACCTGGTTCGGGGGTGGCCCCGGGGAGGGCTACCCGGACACCAAGGCCGCCTGCATGAACGGGCGCTGGGAATCGACGGTCGACGCGATGCAGACACCGTACGTCCGCCCGCAGGAGAACGGCGCGCGGCCCGGCGTCCGCTGGGCCGAGATCGGCGGGGTACGCGTCGAGGGCGACCCGGCGTTCTGGTTCACGGCGCGCCGCTGGACGACCGAGCAGCTCGACGCGGCGGACCATCTGACGGATCTCGCCCCCGGCGACACGGTCTGGGTCAACCTCGATCACGGTCAGCAGGGCATCGGTTCGCAGTCGTGCGGTCCCGGCGCCCTCCCGCGGTACCAACTGTGGGCCGCTCCGGCGGAGTTCTCGTTCGTGTTCTCCCCGATCCGGGACTGAGGCCCGGGTCCCGGGCGCGGGGGGGGGGGGGGCCCGCCGCGCCCGCCCCCCCCACCGCCGC